>NZ_OZ241741.1:3900000-4148346 GCF_965201105.1 Terriglobus sp. | reverse complement strand
CTGGAATCCCGCAGCAAGGTGCTGGCCACGCGCTACAACGTCGAGTACGTGATTTTACGAGGCGAGGCGGATTCAGAACACGCCACGCTTGGAGGCGGAACGGACTTGCTCCCAGCCACGCGCAAATTTGAACTTCTGGTTCTGTGTCACACCATACCGGCCAACCACGCCACTAGAATTGTGGAGTGGTTCCGGGCGCGGTGGCAGTACGCCCCGGTCGTAAAGATGTGCACGCCGGGACGGGACGCCATACCGGTGCCAGCCAGTCTGATTGTGGACGCGACAGAAGGGCCAGGGTATCTGCTGACAAAGATCGACGAGTTGTTGGGGCTTCCAAACCCCGTGCTCCTTCGGTCACCACGCAGCTCCGTGCGCCCGAGCTACTACCTGCACTAGCGAGCGGTGGTGACGAGTGTCGTGATACGTGTCGTGATAAGTGTCACGGACGCGTGATGGAGACGGGCCGCGCCGCGATGCCGGTCGCCCAGGTGCGGTTGATTTGCGGGCCCATGGTGAAGTGGAGCTCACCGCCCCGCATGATTTCGTCGTGCGTGACATAAACGCGATCGATGGGTTTGCCGTTCAGCGTGACGGACTGCACGTATTTGTTGCTGTCGGTCAGGCCGGGCGCGGTGATGCGAAGCTGCTTGCCGTTGCCGAGGTCCAGATCGATCTCGCGCGCGAAAGGGCGGCCGAGCACGTACTGGTTCGACGCTGGGGCGACGGGGTAGAAGCCCATAGCGGAGAAGAGCAGCCAGGCGGACATCTGGCCCAGATCGTCGTTGCCGACCAGGCCGTCGGGCGTGGGTTTGTACTGCGACGTGATGATCTGCTGCAGGCGTTCGGACGTGCGCCACGGCTCTCCGGCGTAGCTGTAGAGATAGGCGAGGTGGTGCGAGGGTTCGTTACCGTGGATGTATTGGCCGATCAGGCCGGAGATGTCTTCGACGTCGGCGTATTGTTTGGGGTCGACGTGCTGGTCAAACATTTCGTCGAGTTTGGCGATGAGTTTGGCATCGCCGCCGAGAAGGTGGATGAGGCCCTGCTCGTCCTGCGGCTGATACCAGGAGTATTGCCAGGCATTGCCCTCGGTAAAGCCGGAGCCTGCGCCGGCCTTGGCGGGGTCGAAAGGCTTGCGGTAGCTGCCGTCGGCGAGGCGCGGCTCGGAGAAGCCGTCCTTTGTGTTGAAGACGTTGCGCCAGTTGTTGGCGCGTCTGGTGAAGCGCTCGGCGATGTCTTCGCGGCCGAGCTTGTGTGCGGCCTGGGCGATGGTCCAGTCGTCGAAGGCGTACTCGATGGTTTGCGAGACGGACTCATCGTGGGAGCCGGGCGTGCCGGTGTCGATGGGAATGTAGCCGGTGTCGATGTATTCGGCGAGGTGGCCGTAGGGGCGGTAGTCGGCGGACTTCACCATGGCATCGAGCGCAGCGTTGGCGTTAAAGCCGGGGTTGGCGGTGTCTCCCTTGGCGAGGCCTGGGCCCGGTTTGTCGAGGCCCTTCATGATGGCGTCGGCCAGGATTGGAACGGCATGGTAGCCGATCATGCACCACGTCTCAATGCCGGCGAACTGCCACACGGGAAGGATGCCGAAGGGCGACTGCTGCTGCGAGGCGAGCATGGAGCGCGCCAGATCGGCGGTGACGCGCGGCGGTTCGAGCAGCGTCATCAATGGCTGTTCCGCGCGGTAGGTGTCCCACAGCGAGAGCGAGCTGACGAAGTTGAAACCGTCGGCGTGGTGCATGGCGTGGTCGGGGCCGCGATAGTCGCCGTTGCTGTCCATGGCGATGGAAGGCGCGAGCAGGGCGTGGTAGAGCGCGGTGGCGAGGGTTTTGCGGGTGGGCTCGTCGGCATCGAAGTGAGCGACGCTGAGCGCCTGCTGCCAGCGCTGCTCGGCCTGCTTCTGGATCGCGTCGAAATCGAAGCCGGGAGCCTCGGCCTGCATGTTGGCGAGGGCGTTCGCTTCGCTTACGGGTGAGAGGACGACCTTGACGATGAGCTGGTTTACCGGGTGCCCGATCGATGTGTAGGTCGTGCTTTTCACGGCGCGATACTCATCAAATTTAATCCTGATCGGGGTCGTGCCAGTCTGCCGGATCGGCGATGCTTGCGTTGAACTGTTACCAAAGAAGTCCAGTACGCCGATCAGGCCGCGGCCTTCGATGGCCTGGGTGTCTTCCGGTGTGTCGCCCGGTGTCTTGAAGCCGCGATACAGCACGGGCTGGTCTTCGCGGTCGTACAGGTGCGTTGCGGTGACGGGCGCGGAGAACTTCATCGCAAAGAAGAGCTGGCGTGCCGGTGCCCAGCCGCGAGTTTCGCGCATGCCGGTCAGGATCGTGCTGCCATCGGCGTCCTTGCGGATGCGCAGCGAAGACCACAGGACCTTGCCGGGATAGTTGTAGATGGACGAGCGCAGGTCGATGAGCAGGTGCGCGGGTTTGCCGGCCGGAAAGGTGTAGCGGTGTACGCCGACGCGCGTGGTGGCGGTGAGTTCGGCGCGGATGTTGTAGTCGTCGAGCGTGACGGCGTAGTAGCCGGGGTGGGCTGTTTCAGTTTTGTGCGAGAAGCGTGAGCGGTAGCCGCTGCCGGGCTTGTCAATTTCGCCGGGGTCAAGGTGGACGTCGCCGCTGATGGGCTGCACGAGGACGTCTCCCAGGTCAGAGTGGCCCGCGCCGGAGAAATGCGTGTGGCTGAAGCCGAGGATCGTCGTGTCTTCGTAGCGGTAGCCGGCGGCCCACTTATAGCTCTGCTTGAAGGGGCGAATCTGTGTGTCCGGTGATAGCTGCACCATGCCGAAGGGTAGCGACGCGCCGGGGAAGGTGTGGCCCTCGGCGCCCGTGCCGATGAAGGGGTCGACGTCGTCGTAGGTGGTGTGTTGTTGCGCGCGGAGCGAGGTTGCGGCGAGCAGGATGCACGCGAGGGTGCAAAGGAGACGCATGCGGGTTATTGTCGCAGGCCTTTGTGCGCTGCAGGCAAAAAGCAGGTTTCGGTGCAAGCACCGAGTCCGCTGCGCAGGACGGTGAAGCTGTCCTGCTCCGGTCGAAATGACAAGGGGTTGCTCGTGGTTGGCAAGGCTGTGGTGGATGCGTAGGCCACCAAGCGAAGTTTTCGCGCACCGCCACCAGCCGGAGTTGAACTGAACGCTCGACCATCAGGCGAAGGCTGCCTCGCAATCCACTTGCGATATGATCCACTGATTCTTGAGGTGTAAGCTGCCATGCCACAGAAGCGTACCGATCCGACTCAGGCCGGGAGCGAAACCGCGCCGACTGCTGGGGGTTTTCTGGTGAGAGGTCTGTTCCTGATCTTGCTTGGGCTTGGGTTTGGATACTGGGCTCTGGTTCGACCGGTGCAGCAGGCCCAGCAGACGGGGTCTGCGGAATACTCTCCGATCGCGCTGATCGGGGTTCCCGCTTTGATTTATGCGGGAGTCGCCCTGATCGGCGTGACAGTATTCGGTGATCGTTCGACCCGCAGTCTGGACGCGAACGGACGACCCCGGATCAATGCGACAGGATTGATTTTTCTTGTCAGTGTGCTTGGCTCGATGGTGGCCATGGTCGTTTGGTGGGTTCACTTCACCCATAGCGCCGGGGTGAATGCCTTCTGAAGAAAGTTCGGTTCGTCGCGGCGAGCGCGAAAGCAGGTCCTTCGCTTCTCTCCCGGTTGCGTGTGCGTCAGTGCGAATGCGCGAGCACGCGGTGCATGACTTGCTCGAACTCTTCGGCGCGTTTGGCGGAGGTGTGTTTGGCGAGCGTGCGTTCGCGGGCGGCTTCACCGATGCGGCTGGCTTCCCCCTCAGGCATGTCGCGCAGTGTGCTGACGACTTCCTGCGCGGTGGAGGCGATCAGGATCTCTTTGCCGGGCGTGAAGAACTCTTCCATGCCGGGCCAGGCGTCGCTGAGGATGGGCGCGCCGCAGGCGGACGCTTCAAAGAGGCGAACCGAGGGTGAGTAGCCGGCGGCGACCATGTCGGCGCGCGTCAGGTTGAGCACCCAGCGTGAGGACGAGTAGAGCGCTGGGTGGTCCGAGGGCGGCAGGTGCGGGTGCGTGATAACGTTCGCACTCCACGGTATGCCAGCGGGGTACATGGGACCGGCGACCAGGAAACGGTCGTGCGGCAGCGCGGCGGCGGGAGCGTTCAGCAACTCCATGAGCTTGGGCTGGCGATCGGCGGCATAGGTACCCAGGTAGCTGAGCGCGCACGCGAAGTCGCGCTGCACCGGCGTGCGGTGATACGCCTCGGGGTCCACGGAGCAGTAGAAGGGGACGGGGAGGGGCGAGCCGAAACGTCCCTCAATTTCGGCGAGCGTGGGGCCGCCGGTGAACGATAGGTAGGCCGCATAGAAGGGAACGTCCTCTGCGCGCAGGTACTCGCATTGGCCGTGCAGGCGCAGTGCGGCGATGGTGATCGGCGTGTCAATGTCATAGAAGAGGACCGGCGCTTTCGCTTCCTGCTGTAGCAGCGCAGTGGCGGCGATGGCGTCCGGAAAATACGAGCCGACGACGATTGCTTCGGCGTCGCGGATGGCGTCACGGACGGTGCCGATGCCGTCGTGCTGCCAGTCCTGGTAGAGCCACAGCCTGACATACGGCGGCTCGGGCAGGTCACGGTTGGAGCGGTACCACTCGACGTCCTTCTCAACGAAGGTGATCTGGTGGCCGCGGCGGTGGAGTTCGCGGCAAAGCGCGCGAAAGGTGGTGGCGTGCCCGTTGCCCCAGGATGAGGTGATGGACAGGCCGAGGATGACGATCTTCATCTGAGCTTCATTGTAGAAGCTGCGGTGTGGTGTGGGGGTGGGTTTACATGCCGAGTAGAGGCACGCCTTCTGAAGCGGCAGCTTGGCGCAGGTCTTGGTCGAGCGTTGCGAGGGGTGCGTTCAGGCGCAGGGCGAGCTCCAAATAGGCGTCGTAGACCGTAAGACCGTGCAGGGTGGCCAGCTTGAGTGTTGCGGACCAACTGTGTAACTCGTTTCATCATCAAGACGGATGTCAAGGCTCGCAAGATCTGCAATATAACGCTGCAAAGTTTCGTCACCGTACTTGCCTCTTCGCCGGTTGATGAGAAGCACATTGGTGATTTCCAAGTGCCATAAGCGGGGCACGTGATACGCAGCGTTGGCAACGAAGACGCTGGCTACAGCAGGCGTGTACTCGTCCGGGTAGAGCCACGCCAGCGCGACAGAAGCATCAACTACTCGCATCCGGGGCGGCCAAAGTCACGCAGCTTCTTCATTTCCTCCCAGGAGTAGTCACCGGGCGTCAACGACGCTCGCAGGCGATCGATGTCTGCCATTGCATCGATGATCCGCTGCTGTTGCTCCGGAGTACGGTCAACCGGAGCGGGCAATGTACCTGTCGGCAACACCCGGGCCACAGCTCGGCCGTGGGCTGTGATGGTCACCTGTTCGCCGCCTGCGACGCGGTCCAGCAGTGGGCCGATCTGTTGCTTTGCGGTTTCGATGTCGATTTCCGTCATGCGGATCGCCCTGTTTTTAAGGATACGCGGCCCCTTGCCAGGTCAGTGCTTTGGAAAGTACCTGGGTTCGAGGCCGGGCTGCCAAGGATCGTAGTGCGCGGCGAAGGCGGCGCGACGGCCGATCGCCGGGTGCGAGTAGGTCCACCACTCGACGATGGGCGAAGGGTTCGGGTCGTCAAAGCTGGTTTGGCCCAGGATCTGAAAAGCGCCGCGCGCTGCGTCCTGCGGATTGGCGAGCAGGCCGTGCACGGCCTCTTGCCCGTACACGTCGGCGGCATGTTCCTTGCTGCGGCTCATCGCCTCAGAGATGGGTCGCGACACGGCGCCGAGCACACTTGCGATGAGCAGAAGCACGGCGAGCGCGCCCCACTGCGTCTGGTCCGTTACGCCCCAGCGTGGGCCGTAGCGTCGCAACAGCGGCTGCACGAAGCGGTAGCCGAGATACAGCATGAGCAGCAGACCGAGCATCGACTCGACGACGCCCCGCACGATGTGGTGCAGAACGTAATGGCCTGACTCGTGGCCGAAGATGAACAGGATCTGGTCGGGCGTGCCTTTGGCGATGCTGGTGTCCCAAACGACGACGCGCTTGGAGGTGCCGAAGCCGGTGACGTAGGCGTTGAGCGTGGTGCTCTTCTCTGACGCCTTCATCAGAAACATACGTTCGGGCGGAATGTTCATGTTCCCGCGCTGTGCGACCTGCTCCAGCCGCTGCACGAGCTCGGGGTGCGAGGCGTTGAGTGGCTCGAAATGGTTGAAGAGCGGATCGATGATGTAGGGCGTGGCGAAGAGGGCGCCGACCGTGATCGGAATGGAGAGGGACCAGAAGATAAGCCACCAGCGGGCAGGCGCCTTGCGAATGACAAAGAAGAGAAGCATGACGAGCAGGCCACCGAAAAGCCAGCCCAGCCCGAAGCTCTTCGCCTGATCGCCGAGCCAGCTCGCCCAGCTTTGGACCGAAAGGCCGTAATGACGCCGCAAGCCTTGATCGTAAATATCAAGCGGCAGGCTGAGCAGAGTCATCGCCAGCGTAAAGAGCAGAAGGAAGAAATAGCCCTGGACCCAACGGTTGCGGAACCGGGCGATCATGCGCTGCATGCGGCCGATGATGCCGTAGTGGAGCAGCAGGAACAGCGAGACGATGCTCCATACAGTACCGCCGAACTCGAGCACGGTGCGCACGTGTTCCAGGTGCTCGGCTTTGACCAGGTCATCAGGCGCGAGCCGGTATGAGGGGATATTGCCATGGCGCGGTGATTCGCTCAGCTCCGCCTGTGCCGCGCGATTGGCCAGGTGCTCGGCCGCGGTTTCCTGCGCGAACGCGGGAACGCAACCGGCGAAAAGAGCAACGAGCAGTAGAGCAAGACGCAGGACAGGGCGACGCATGGACACGCTCAAAGCAACAGGATTGCGTGAGTGTAGCGCGACGAAGACACTGTAGTCAGCAGCGAAGTCGCACCTGTTTGCGAGATCAACGCCTGCTCTTCAGATAGCGAATGGCTTCGTCGGCCTGCGCGGCGCGTTGCGCGTAGGTGTGGTCTTTGAGCGCGCGGCGATGGAAGGCTTCGCCGATGCGTTTGGTTGCGGCGGCGTCATGCGTATGGAGGTGGCGAACAACGTCTTCGGCGTTGCGCACGACGAGGATTTCTTCATCCGGCTGGAAGCAATCGTCAAGGCCGGGCCAGTCGTCGCACAGCATGCAGGCGGCGGCGCCAGCGGCCTCAAAGACCCGGGTCGGTGGCGAGAAGCCGCTGTTTGCCATGCTGGCGCGGTTGATGTTGAGCACCGTGCGCGCGGAGCAGTTCAGAACGTTGTGTTGCGCGGTGGGCACGTGGCCGATGTAGCGCACGTTCGGCGGCATCGGCTTGTCGCCCCAGCCCTCGCCGCCGAGCAGAAAGGTTTGATCGGGTGCGAGCGCGGCGGCGCGCAGAAAGAGCTCCTCGACGCGGGCCTCGCGGTCAGGAAGGCGGTTGCCGAGAAAAGCAAGGTCGCAGGCGTAGCGCGGGTCGGGTGCGACGGGATGATGCGTTTCGGGGTCAAGGCCGTTGTAGGCCTGGATGTAATGCCGGACGCCGTAGCGGTCGAAGCCTTCGCGGCACACCGGGCCGCCACCATAGCTGAAGACCGCATCAAGCCGCGGCACGACGGCGCGGAAGCTGTCGTTCGGGTCGGCGTCCATGCGCGCGAGGGTGGCGGGTGAGTCGACATCCCAGTAGATGGCAAGAGCGTCTGGCTGTGCTTCGAGGATCAACGATTCGGTGAGCGCGTCATCCACGCCGATGCCGGAATGCTTCACGACCACGTCGGCCTTGCGCGCTTCTTCAAACATTTGTTTGAGCGTTGGAAGATGCTCGTAATCCGGGCCGTGGCCAAAGTCGCCTTCGCTGCCGACCGGCTTATAGGTAACCAGGTTCGCGAAGGAAAGGTCGACGTCGTCCCGGTGCGTCTGCCGGCCGTAGGCATCGGGCTCGGCAAAGGTGACTTGGTAGCCGAGACGCGCGAGGTATTTGTAACAGCCGCGGTAGTACGTGGCCGCGCCGTTCCAATAACTGGAAACGAGCGATGAGCCGAAAGCGAAAATCTTCATGTACAGTTCTCTCCGTGAATCGTGCCGCTTACGTATAGGCCTAACGCTTGGCATGCTATTTGTCGTTGCTCTGGTTGCAACAGGCGTTGTGGACCCACGCTGGTTCATGTTGCTGTTTTTCCTTGTCATCGCTGTGACGCTCGTTTTCGTGTTTCTGGATTTTCGACGGAAAACGGGTGCCGCGCGGTGGCTTGCCCGTCAAAGCAATTGGGGATCGAGTGCTCGACATAATCTTTCTTGTCCTCTTACAAATCTCCTTATATGCAGGACTTTGGATAGACCGCCGTGGGCCCTATGGTCCTGCAGCTGTTGGAATCCTTGTAAATCTCCTTTGGAGTTGGGGCATTATCAAACGTCTTCGCCGTGGTTCGCATTCGCATAGACTTCCATGAGTGATAGGAGCGCGCAGCCGAAGAGTGGCATGCTAAAACCGCTTCGGTTAATAGGAGTGGTTCCCGATGTTGGACAGGTCAGGCGCTGCATCGCGCAACTGGGTTGTGATCCATACGTCACCCTTGGCGCCGATGACCAGGTCCGTGCAGGCCGGCAACGTATGTGCTCCGCGCTGTACGCACAACTGGTAGTTACCTGCCGGCAGCTCCACGTTATAGTTGCCGCCGTCGTCTGTGGTGAGTGTGCGATCCGGCGCGGACTTCGCAGAATGAATGCGAATGCTGGCTTGCGAAAGGACCGAGCACTGCTGATCCTTCACGCGGCCGTGCAGTGTCGCTGCGCGGCTGTTTGCGCCACAGGCGAACGCGGCAATCAGAAGAAGGAATGGCGAACCAGGAAATCTCATGCCGGGGTTCCTGCCGGCCGATGGCGGCGCACAGTCGCCGCAAGGGCGAACAGGACGAGGTAGAACAGCAACAGCGCCGCAAGCGGAATTGCCGCCATCATCATGTAGGCGTGCGTCTCTCCATTTGCTTTGCGCCAGTCCCAAGCAGCGTCGACGAAGTATGCCGCAGTGAGCACGAGGCGCACGGACCATGCGAAGTGCGGGTGACGCGGCGCGGTAACGAAGGAGATCGCCCAGCCAAACGCCCACACGACGAACACCACGATCACAGAGCGTGCGCCCGGGTCGTAGTCCCAGAGCATCATGCCGGAGAGCATGAGCGTCACCGCGGCAACACTTACGTCCGCGATGCGCGCGATGCGGTCCGGCAGAGGCGCCTTCACCCAAGTACCTCTTTGGTGAGGATGCGGGTGAGTTGCGCTGCGCGGTGGGCGCAGGTATGGCGCGCGAGCACGGTGGCGAGTCCCTGCTCGATTTGCGCCTGCGCATTGTCGCGTTCCTCCGGGTCCAGCAGCAAGTCCAATTCTTCATAAGCGTCGTCGCCGTTCTCGACGAATGAGAAGTCGCCTTCGCGGAAGAGCTCTTCGGTGTCCTGCCAGGGTGCGGAGACGAGCGGGATGCCGCTGGCGAGTGCTTCAAAGACGCGGATGGTTGGGATGCCGGTGAGCGCGTCGTTGTACTGCTGGCGGGGCACGTGCATGGTGACGCGGCTGCGCGCATACATGTCGGGTGCGGACAGGTTGGGCAGGTAGCCCCCGTAGCGGATGCCCGCTTCGGCCAGGGCGGCGAGTCCGTCAGCCGGGTAGCGGACGCCGTAGATGGTGGCGCGGAAGTTGTCCGGGCCGTACTGCTCACGCAGGCGCTTTGCAGGGCCGATCAGATACTGGCGCAGCTCGGCGGAACGCTCGCCGTCGCCCCAGTTGCCGATCCAGACCAAATCCTGCTCAGGCGACGCCTCGCGAGGATAAAAGACAGTGGTGTCGGCGGCCTCGTGCAACGTCCAGCACTGGGTGATGCCGAAGCGTTCCTTGTAGATGCGGGTGAGCGCGTCGCCGAAGGCGAGCACGCCGTCGAACTCATACACCCGCAAGGCGCGGATCGCCTCCGGCGAGGACGAGGCGCGGTGGTGCGTGTCGTGAAAGAGCGCCTGGAAGCCAAGCTCGCTGCGCAGGTCGAGCACGAGGTCGATGAGCGCGCGCTCGTTCCACTCGTGCACGATTACCACGTCGAAGCCGTGCAACTCGCGCATCAGCTCGTTGCGCAGATCAGGGTCGGTCGTGTCGTACAGCCGTAAATCGATGTCCGGGTAAGTCGCGGCGAACTGCGCCAGCGAGGCTTCGCCGTTCGGCTCCGTGCGCAGGTTCTCAATGCTCCAGCCAGTGACCGGCTCGAAGACCTTGACCGTGTGACCGAGTGTGCCGAGTTCACGTGTCAGGCCGCGCAGAAAGTGCGCATTGCCATTGTTCCAGTCTGAGCGAAGCGTGTGCAGGAAGATGGCGATCTTAAGCATGGGCAGTCTCCCGCTCCGTTGGAATGGCAAGCAATTCGCGGTAGAACGAGAGATACTCACCAGCCATGCGCCTGCGGGTGTATTTACGGGACGCCGCGACCGAGCGCCGCTGCGCGGCGGCAAGCGTTTCCGGTTCGGTGGCAAGCCGTTCCAACAGCGCCTGCAACTCCGCCGCGCCGCGAAAATACAGCGCCGCATCGCCCCACACTTCGCGCATGGATGGAATGTCCATGGACAGCAGAGCGCAACCCGATCGGGCCGCCTCTAGCGCCGACAGGCCGAAGGGCTCGTAAACCGCTGTCGACACATACAAAGAGGACTGCAGAAGAAGCACGAGCAGCTTGTGGTGTGGCACAGGTCCCAGCAGATGCACGTCTGGCCTTTCCTGCCAGGCGAGAGTCGCGTCATTGTGCCGCTTCTGACCCGCAATCAGCAGCGGCATGGGCGGTTCCAGGGTCTGGAGCATGGCAATGTTTTTGCCGCGATCCCACAGCCGCCCCGCCGTAATCGCCTGCAATCCGCGCTTGCGCGAAAGCTCAGGATGCAGCGCGATGCCGTTTGCGATCACGCGGGCACGCGCGGGTAATCCGAACTCCGCGCCAAACGCCTG
This sequence comes from Terriglobus sp., assembly GCF_965201105.1. Lineage (GTDB taxonomy): Bacteria > Acidobacteriota > Terriglobia > Terriglobales > Acidobacteriaceae > Terriglobus. The sequence goes on along the minus strand of NZ_OZ241741.1, from coordinate 4,137,364 downwards.
CAGCATCCAGAGTGTCGGTGCGATCAGGGCATCTGTGCCGGCGACACCGCGATGCACCAGTTGCTTGTACCGGTCGAGCCACGACGAAGGTCCGGGCGGCAGGCCATGCACCGCGTCATGCCACGACAGGACGTCTGAGTGCGCCACCACCAGCCGCGGGCACTGCACCGCCATCGCTCCATAGCAGTACTGGTTGCTGTGCAGAAGGTCCGGCGCGAACTCCCTTGCGGCCTTGAGCATCTGCGGTTCGTCTACGCGGACGGCCGCGTTGTTTGGCTCCCATTCCAGGGGCGTGGCAAACTTCTGAAACTGAAAACGATCCGTGTTGCGGCTACGAACTTCTCTCAACCAGTCGTGCTGGTCCGCGGTGCTGGAAGCTCCAACCGTGAGGAGCAACAGCTTCAGAGCGGGATCCGCGTCCAGCAGACCGAGTACCAGTTCCTGCGTGTAGGTCCAGACACCGCCCACCGTGTCGGTGGTCATCAGTATGCGCATGGAGCGTGCCTACCGGTATGCAGCTTCGAGTTCTGTCAGCGGAACGGGTTGCTGGTCCTGGATGTCGGAAAAGCCCTTCGCGGTGAACAGGTTCAGGTAGAACTCGTGCGCGCGCTCCCAGGCGCGGTCGTCGGGCTGCGCGCCAAAGGTGGTCACGTACTCGGGCGAGCCGGGGAACGGGAACATGGGCACGGGCTCGGACACCCAGACTCCATTGGCTTTCAGGTGGTCCTGAAAGGCGCGCACCTCGTCCGGGTTGTCGTGCGGAGTCTTGATCAGGTTGGCCTGCACCCAGGGGATGCGCGTCTTTGCGTAGACCAGCAGCTCGGTAATGCGCTCGGTCGAGTACTTGCAGTTCTTGTTCATCTCATCGCGGCCCTGCTCGGTAATGCTCTCGATGCCGCACTCCATGCTGATGCAATGGGCGCGGCCGAGCAGGTCGAAACCGGCCTCGTCCCACAGGTCGATGCGGGTTTGGAAGCCGATCGACAGCGATGGCCGTTTCGCGATCTCTTCCAAGAGGAGGCGGACGTTTTTGCCCACGCCAAAGATCTCGTCGATGAAGTAGATATAGGTGACGCCGCGAGCCATGAGGGCGTCAATCTCGGCAACAACCTCGGCCAAGTCGCGCTCACGGTATTTGTTGCGGAACTGCGTCTTGTTGCAAAAGGTGCAGGCGTATGGGCAGCCGCGGGCGAATTCAAGCTCGGCGCCCAGGCCTTCGACCGGCGTGAAGATGTGGTGCTTGTGCGTGTGGAGCTCGATGGGGTAATCGCTGAAGTCGAGCCGGGTGACCTCTTTCATGTCGACGACGCCCAGCGGTTCCGAGGCCTGCATGATCTTGCCGTTTTCACGCCAGACACAGCCCGGGATGGCGAAACGGGGCGTGTTTGCCAGCAGCGGCAGGTTGGAATCGGGCTCGCCGCGCAACACCACATCGGCACCGGTTTTGTTCAGCGTGGCGACCGGCGTGGACGAGCCATGCGGGCCGATGATGACGGTGGTGGGCCGGCGCGTCCGATGCGTGGTCAGAGCCCGCAGCCAGGCTTGCGGCACACGCAACTCCGGCTGCGGGCAGCGCCAGAACAGGTAGCTGTTCGCAGTCGGCATGACCAGGAAATCTTCGTTGAAACGCTCAAGCTGCGCTCGAACCTCGTCCGTGGTCAGCTTCAGCAGAAAAGCATCGATCAGCAGAACGTGATGCCCGGCGCTGCGTAGAAACTCGCGCGCACCCAGCAGTTCCAGCGGCACGACGGGTGCCTGCGAGCCGAAGTACGTGGAGCCTTCCCACGACCAGTACGGGTTGACGAGGGCGAACTTCACCGCGCCTCCACCGTGGCCAGCGCGGGGACCTTGATCGTGGAGGCAAAGCTCTTCTCCGCGGCTTTGCCATCCACGGGCATGCCGGCGCGTTGCGCGATCAGGTGGCGGTTGGCGGAATAGAAGCCTTCGATACTGTCCAGTATCTGATCGAGCGACAGTGCGGCCTTCCAGCCTGTGTCGCCCTCAAGCCGGTCCGTCGCGGAGACGTACAGCGGCTGGTCGCCCGGCCGGGTTTCGCTGAACACGAGATTGGCGGGCCGCCCGACCCGCGTTTCGATCTTTCCAAGCAGTTCGCGGATGGAGATGGCCCGGCTCATGCCGCCGCCCACGTTGTAGACCTGGCCCGCGGTGCCGGCGATGGCCTCCCGTGCCGCGAAGAAGGCATTCACCAGATCGTCGATGTGCAGGATATCGCGTACCTGGAGACCGTCGCCGTAGACGGTGATGGGCCGCCCGGCCAAAACGCTGTACAGAAAGTGAGCGACCCAACCCTGATCCTCGTTACCGAACTGTCGCTGGCCTGCAATGCAGCTCATGCGAAAGACGACCGTGGGCAGGTCATAGATGCGAGCGTAATCGCGCACATACTGATCCGCGGCCCCCTTGGAACATCCGTAGGGCGAGTGAAAATCGAGCGGGGTGTCTTCGTCGGCACCGGTGAACTTGCGGTCCAGGGCGCGATACCGCGTCGCCGCCTTCTCCACGGGAACCGAGTCGAGCGAGCCATACACCTTGTTGGTCGAGGTGAAGAATACGATCGGCTGACGGCCGTGGCGGCGGGCCGCTTCCAGCACGTGAAAGGTGCCGAGCGCGTTGGTGTCGAAGTCGCACTTGGGGTCGGCGATGCTGGTGGTTACGGCGACCTGGGCGGCCAGGTGATAGATCTGGTTGGCGTAGCGCGCGGCATCGCTCACCTGCTGCGCATTGCGCACGTCCCCGTGGATGTAGCGGAGGTGCTTTGCGTGTGGCAAGGTACGCAGCCAGCTCAGGTTGTGCTCGGTGCCGCGGCGCGACAGGTTATCGAAGATGGCGACGTTGTTGCCGCTCTCGGCCAAGAGCCGAGCCGCAAGGTTTGCACCTACAAAACCGGCGCCACCAGTGATCAGAATCTCGCGCTGCGCTGCCATTCCGGTCGCGTTGTCACCTTTCGTTCACACAACTGGGTGGTACAAAGTGCCTAAACGAATGTACCTGTTCTTTGTACCTTAGCGTAAGTAGATGCGGTTTCGAGGGCACAGGGGTACCTGTGAAACGAAAAACGCCCTCGGGGTTTAATGATTCGGTCAGGCCGTTAGTCCATGCGCTGCCAGTTGCTGCAGCATGGTATCGGCTTTGTCTTCGGCTTCCTGGTTGGCCAGCCAGCCGGCCAGCTCGGCGAAGCCCTCTTCGTGCGAAACCTGGGCCTCGTAGCCGAGAAGGGCGCGGGCTTTCGAAATGTCGGCGTAGCAGTGGCGGATGTCGCCGGCTCGGTACTTGCCCGTGACGACCGGTTCCAGTCCCCGGGAACCCAGCGCGCTGGCCAGCAGCTCGGCGATGCGGCGGATAGAGACTGGCTTGCCGGAGCCGACGTTGATGACCTCGCCGTTCGATTTCGGCGCGTCCATAGCGAGAATGTTGGCGCGGACAATGTCGTGAATGGAGACGAAGTCACGCTGTTGCTCGCCGTCCTCAAAGATGAGCGGCTGCTTGCCGTTGAGCATGCGTGAGGCGAAGACCGCCGCGACGCCGGTGTACGGATTTGAGAGCGCCTGGCGCGTGCCGTAGATATTAAAGAAGCGAAGCGCCGTGACCGGCAGGCCGTAGGTGCGGCCGTAGATCATGCACAACTCCTCCTGGTCGCGCTTGGAAAGAGCGTACATGCTATTGATTTCGCTGGGTTTGTCCTCATCTGTCGGAACCGGCTTGAGCGGTCCCGAGTCGCCAACCGAAACCTCCCAATCGCCGCGCTTCAACTGCTCGACGGTACGCACCGGCGGCGCGTAGCTCTTGCCATCCGCGCCCACATACCGGCCCTCGCCGTAGATGGACATGGACGAGGCGACCACGATCTTTTCGACGGGTGCCTTGGTATCCAGAACGGCCTGCAGCAGCTCGGCGGTGCCTTGCGTGTTCACGCTCATGTAGCGGCTGATCTCGTACATGCTCTGCCCCACGCCGACCGTCGCGGCGAAATGGTAGATCACGTCGATGCCGTTCAGGACATCCTTGAGCAGATTCGGATCACGCACATCTCCGTGGATCAGCTCCACATCGTTCGACAGATACTCGGGGCGCAGGCCGCCGGGGTGCACCTGCGGCGTCAGGTCATCCAGCACACGCACGGCATGGCCCTGGCGCAAGAGGCCGTCGGCCAGGTGGGAGCCGACGAAGCCGGCACCGCCAGTGATCAAAACGTTGCGCTTCTGGGAGGGCGGAAGGGTTTGTGCGCTCTGGATGCTCAAACGGCGAGGACCTCTTCTTTCGGGGCTTCTGCGGAGTCGGCGGCGGGTTGGGCGGCTTCGAGTTCGGCCTTGCGGCGCTGCATCTGCGGCAGGTCGTACAATGAGCGCGCCTTCGGGTTCACGGGCACGGACTGGCCGGGTGAGGCGTAACGCTCGACCGCCCAGGCGGCGAACTCGGCAAAGTCGGCATTGTCCAGCGGAGGGCTGGTGTGGTGGTCTTCCTTGCCCAGGTGACCGGGGGTGAAGCACAGCGTCATGGCGACCTGAAACGGCCAAAGCTGCGTGAACACGTGGTCGAACCAGGCCTCGGCGTCCGGACGGTAGGCGTCGGCCCAGCTCAGGCCGGTACGCAGGTGCTGCACGTTGTGTTCGCGCATCCACGTCACGGCGTCGTGGAGCCGGTGGTCCTGCCAGTGGAACCATTGGCACAGGCCGACAGAGCCGTCCACCGGGAAATCGGTCGCGGCAAGCTTGGGCGTGCCGTCGTGCCGCAGCAGACCTAAATAGTAGTGGCGGTAGTAGCTGGAGCCCTCGGCCTCTTTGTGGCGGGTCTCCGCCGGCCAACTTGGCGGCAGATCGTAGAGCGAGTACCAGTGGATGCGCGGTGTTTTGCCGCGGATCAGCTCAACCGTGCGGCGAAAACCCATCTGAGCGACCTCTTCCAGGCCGAACGACGAGCAGCCAACCTCCGTCACCCATACCGGCTTTCCGCTCACCTCTTCGGCTTCGCGAATTTTGTCAGGCCACTCGGTCAGCTGCCAGTGATTCCAGTCCAAGGGAAAGCCATGGATCGCGACCGCATCCACATGGTCCATCACGCCATAGCCGGCCTGAAGGCGAAGCCAGTCCGGGTCGCCCGACGACACGCCGCCCAGGACGATCGGCAGGTCCGGGTTCACGCCGCGCATAGCCGCCGACCCCTGTTTCACCATGGCACCAAACTGCTGCCAGCCCGGGTCCAGGTGAAAGTTCCAGTGCGACAGGTTGTTTGGCTCGTTCCAGACGACGACGGCTTCGATCAAGAGCAAGGACCCTTTCTGACCGGAAACAAGCATGCGGCAGTCAGTCGCAGCGCCGGAACAGGACGCAAATCTTCGGTGCAGCTTTGTAGATGCAGGGTAACAGCTAAGTAGATGCTCCGGAGCAGGCTTTTCTGCAAGACCACGGTGACCCGTTGGAGACGCCGGGATATGTTGGCTTTGGAGCAGCCACGAGGATTGCGGTTTGTTACGCTTTGCGTCAGGAGCGGCCACACCATGGACTTGAAGCTGCTGCGGGAGGCGACCCGGCCCGAGCACGAAGCAACCGAAGCAACGGTTTCACTGATGGGGCCGGAGCTGACGCGGGCTGAGTACGTGACCGTGCTGCAACGCTTCCACCGCGTGGTCTGCGCCTGGGAATCGGTTGCAGCGGCCGAGGCGCCCGCCGCGCTTGCAGAACTGGTCGCTCAGCGTGGCCGCTGCGGGTCCATCGTGACTGACCTGCGCTTTTTTGGGACCGAGACTCAAGGCAATCCTCCCGACGTTCTGCTGCAGCAGATCCGTGACCTGGTCGAAGCGAACGGGCGAGACGAGGGGGATGAGCGCACCAGCCGTTTTCTGGGTGCCATGTACGTCCTGGAGGGCTCCACGCTGGGCGGTCAATACATTGCGCATCACGTGGAAGCCGCACTGCAGCTGCAGCCCGGCGAGGGCGACCGCTTCTTCCGCGGCTATGGCAAGGAAACCATGCCCAAATGGCGCGAGTTTCAACAGGCGCTGGTCGCGATCCCGGACGAGCAGAGCGACATTGTGATCGCGGCGGCCAAGGGAATGTTCGGAATTTTTTGCGAATGGATGGCGGGTGGCGCGGCCTCCGCACCGGAACAGAAGAGCCGGCAAGCCACGAAGCCATAAGCGAACGCGTGCGGCATCATAGACTAAGCATGCCGGCAGAACTCAGCGCCAAGATTGTTGCGCAACAGCCCGCGGACGTTCCCGCGACCGTGCTGGAAAGTTGCGCACAGGAACCGATCCGTACCCCGGGACGCATCCAGCGACACGGGTTCCTGCTCGGTCTGAGCACGGAGCAGGACACCGTCACTCTTGCCAGCGAGAACGCGGAAGAGTTCCTGGGCGTTCCGCTGAAGCTGATCCTGGGTGGATCGCTGGAAGTGCTGTTTGAACGAGAGTTGCTGGCAGCACTGCGGCAGGTAAATTGCCGCGTGGATCCAGCCGGCCTGGTCAGTTACCTGGGCGCGTTTCAGATTCGGAAAGAACTGTTTTCCGTGGTGACGCATTGCGTGGGCGGAACACGCATTCTGGAGTTTGAGCGGCAGGACCGGCTGGTCGGCGCCGAGATGATGAATGCCGTCATCACGAACTTCATGGGCGCTTTGGCGCGGCTGAAGACAGAGCAGGAACTCTGCCAGGCGTTCACCGACCAGTTCGCCGCGCTGACCGGCTTTGACCGCGCGCTGCTGTATTGCTTTGATCACGAAGGCCACGGCACGGTGCTGACAGAGGCCAACAGCGACCGTTTGCCCAGCTACCTGGACCTGCGATTTCCCGCAACAGACATTCCGGCCCAGGCGCGCACGCTGTACGTGCTGAATACGGTTCGCATCATTCCCAACGCGAACTACACGCCGTCGCCGGTAATGAGTCTGGCGGACGACACTGAGACGGCAAACGTGAAGGAGTACGCCGGGCTGAATCTGTCTCTTTCCGTGCTGCGCTCGGTGTCCCCTGTGCATTTGGAATACATGCGCAACATGGGCACCATGTCGTCCATGAGCGTGTCCATTGTGGTGGACGGCAAGCTCTGGGGGCTGATCAGCGGGCACCATGCGGAGCCGCGCACCGTTCCCTATCTGGTGCGTTCGGCGTGCGACATGCTTTCCAAGATGGTCGGCACCCGGCTGAACACATTTCGCACCATGGAGCGGCTGCGTACCCTAGTCGACTTTCACGCGGTCCAGCGCGAACTGCTGACCCAGATTGCGGCGGAGTACGACTATATTGCCGCGCTGGCGAAGCGCATGGACCGCGTGATGCAGGTGACGCACGCGTCCGGTGTGGTGCTGTGGGATGCAGGAACGGCGTACACCAGCGGGCGTGTTCCTTCGAAACAGGTGCTGGCCGACATTGTGAAGTGGGTGGACGGCAAGGGCGAGTTTGAAAGCTATACAACTCGCACCCTTGGCGCGGAGTTACCGGCTGCGCTGCCTGCCAGCGCGGAGGCGAGCGGATTGCTTGCGATCCGGTTGTCGGACGTGTCCCAGCGTTACCTTCTGTGGTTCAAGCCAGAGGTGCTGGAGACGGTTACCTGGGCGGGCGAGCCGGTAAAGAACGTCGACAGCAATCAGCAGCTGCATCCGCGCACCAGCTTTGCGCAGTGGCAGGAGACGTTTCGTGGCCAGAGCGGGGCATGGAGCGAGGTCGAACAGGAGTCGGCGCAGGACTTTCGTGCCGCGCTGGTCACCGTTGGCCTGCAGCGTGCCGAAGAAGAAGCGGAGCTGAACTCCGCACGCTTTCTGCAGTTGACCCACAATCTGCCGACCAAGGTATTCACCTGCGACCAACGGGGCTGCCTGACCTATGTGAACCAGCGCTGGCGCGACGATGGACTGAGCGACCGGGGTGAATGGTTTGCTGGCGGCAAGCTTGTCCAAGAGGATGAGCAGCGCATTCGCGCCATGTGGGAGACCGCGGTCGTAGACGATCTGGACACGCTGGAAGCCGAAGTGCGCGTGTGCAGCGCGGCCGGCGAACGCTGGAACCTGGCGCGCGTCACGCCCTTTCGCCGCGAAGGCAAACGGCCGGCCGGCTGGGTCGGTTTTCTGCTGGACCTGACCGAGCGCCGGGAGCGCGAAGACGCCCTGCGCATTGCCGAAAAGCTTGCACTGAGCGGACGCATGACAAGCGTCATCGCGCACGAGATCAACAACCCTCTGGAGTCGATCACCAACCTGCTCTACCTGTTGCGCATGGAGCTTGGCGACAATGGGAACGCCGTCGACTACATCGGCATGGCCGAGGCGGAGCTGGCGCGCATCAGCGGCATTACCAAGCAGACGCTGCGCTGGAACCGCGAGGATCGTTCCGCCGAAGAAGACTTTCGCGCCGAGGCAATCTTTACGGAGGTGCTGCGGCTCTTCCAGGGCAAAACGCGCAACCGCATGATCGCGATCCATAAACGCTACGCCGAAGATGTGATCGTACACGGTGTGATCGGCCAGATACGCCAGGTGATTGCGAATCTTGTCTCCAATGCGCTGGACGCCGCGCGCGTCGGCGGTAACGTAACGCTGAACGCCTTTTACGACGGCGACGACACGGTGTTCACTGTGACGGACGATGGTGCCGGTATTCCCGAGGCAATCCGGAAGCAGCTGTTTCAACCGTTCTTTTCGACCAAGGGCGATTTGGGGAACGGGCTTGGTTTGTACATATCGCATGAAATTGTGGAGCGCCACCACGGTACGCTCGACGTGGAATCAGCTGAGGGGAAAGGCACCACGGTGCGGGTGCGGCTGCCGCGCGATCCGAAGGAGCCGGTCACGCCTCCTTCGCAGTAGTTTGGCTGTGTCAAATTCCGTTTTGGGCCGTAGCTCCAGGCAGTGACCGCCGGGTGGGTTCCGGCGTCACATCTGCGATGCGCGTCCTGAATTCCATTGTTTTGTGTGCCGCCGCTTGCATGTTGCCGGGCATGCTGCTGGGTCAGGCGACCGGCACTGCCTACCAAGGCGTGCGGTTGTACGCATACGGCATGGGTTCGTACGTGCGGCCGGACTTTGGCGGCGCGCTCAGGAACGGTGGCGCCACCGTCGGCGCGACGGCGAACGTGCTCACCTTTCACCCGGTCGAGGTGGGCTTTGACTTGCGCGCCGTGGGTTCCGGCGGACGGGTGTCGAAGGAGTACTTTTTCGGCGGCGGTCCGCGCGCGCAGGTCGATCTGGGCAGGTTTCAGCCCTTTGCTCAATTTCACATTGGCTATGGCAGGCTGGCGTTTCAGCAGGTCACAAAGCCGGGGTACACCCACGATCAGTCGCTCGTGAAGGCTTACGGCGGTGGGGTCGATTACAAGGTGTCGCGATCGTGGGCGGTGCGCGGCGAAGTGGAGAGGCAATCCTGGATGTTCAGCGGGTACGTCTCACCGTTCTACCCGCTTGCGGTCAGCGCGGGCGTCCGTTACCAGTTTCACTTTCGCAGCCGGTTCGGCCCGGAGTAGAGGCCCAGCCGCTGCCCGCGTGTACACTGAACAACGTAGACCGTGCGCGGCACCCCGCTTGCCGCCCGAGTCGGGACGTGGCTCAGCCTGGTAGAGCGCACCCTTGGGGTGGGTGAGGTCGCTGGTTCGAATCCAGTCGTCCCGACCAACAAACATGCAAATTCATTGCAAATCGAACGGCTTCGATCGGCCCTCGATGGGCGGAGCAGCTTCGGCTCATGCTTCGACGGCGTTAAGGCGTTGCGTAACTACCATCCTCCTCCACAACGTGAGAAAGATGAGGGCAGACAGGAGACCGAAGGTGGTGACGAGCAAAAGCGTTTCATTGGCCCTGCTCAAATTCTTATCGAAGATTGTCACCGACGAGTCGAGCCTCAGGCCATGTTGCTCGAACCCTGTGCGGGCAATACCCGGCATCGCGTGGCGAAAGGTGGCCACGGGACCGAATCTCACCTGATCTGGAGTGGGTAGCTCGCCTACTTCTACCCCCGGCCGCACCCGGCCGAGGTTCTCCCGCAATACATACCGCACCGGCTCGTTCGCGTTCCAATGTGTGGCGGTCACGGGCGTGTAGATCGTCTGTGTCTTCGATCCGTTGATCGTCTCTTGGATTGTGACTGCATAGTCCGGCTGAAGCCGGCCGCTTACCATGACCCGCCCCGGCGGTGAGGACGAACCGGATGTCCGATTCAGGTCGAGCTCGGCGACCTGGTGCGAGCTGAACGTTGCAAAGAGCGCCAAGCCGGCTGCTACCAACCCAACTACAAGAGAAACCGCTCCGATGGTGAGCATCGTGTTGCGTGTTCGCCGCTGCGCAGCTTCCGAATCGTCAGCAATCGCAAGGGGCGTATCCTCAGCTTTTTTCCAAATACGCGTTGCAATGGCCACCGCCGGAAGACACAGCGCAAAGAACAGAAAGAGAAAGGTGCCGGTTGGATCGTAAGAACCGAAAGCCCTGAGTTCTAGTTCGGCCGACATCCGGTAAAGGCCGCTGTAGGTACTTGCAGCGTAGATGACATACGCCGCAGCCAGTCCCATACAGATCAGGATCGATATCTCCTGTCGATCAAGTCGCCTTTGCGGTCTCACGACTTTTTCTCCCGCTTGCAACATTCTCTATCTTCGGATGATGCGCGTTTTAGGTAGTCCGTGCAAGCGTATGAACGCTCAAGGGCGCACCCTTGGGGTGGGTGAGGTCGCTGGTTCCAATCCAGTCGTCCCGGCCAACAAACATCAATCCTGGAATAAGGCTGGCACCTGTCTCAGGTTTTTCGGCATGCCGAATGACCAGCACCGTCTCGCCTTGCAGACCGTCGCTGTTTGCACGCGCTTGACCACGCGCAACGTGAGCAAAGTCTATGTTCAGGGCAGCTGCCGCAATGAACGCCGAAATCAGAAGCGTCGTCCTGCCAATTAGTCGGGCAAGCTCGAAAAGGTCAGCCTTCCTTCGAGGCAGGTTGTAAGCGAGCGCGGCTTTCTGCCGCAGACGCCGAATCAGTAATTATTGCGTGCGCTCTGCTCTACCGCGTAATGGTGAGTAATGTAAAGCTGTTTGGGAGAACAGGTGGACGCTTCCCGCCATCGGGCACAGGACCAAACTGCGCCGAAACAACAAAGACCCGATGATTCGTTGGGTCCAGTCCCATGTTGCGGGAGCCTACGGGTGTTGGCAAGGTCTGCACCACGCGGTATACGTCGGGGCTGTCCTGGTGAATCACTGTCAAGGTACCGTCCGCGTTCGCGGCGAAGGCGTCGCCGGTCGCAGGATCGTATGCCGCACTATCCACGCCTTTTCCGATTGGAACCGTTGTTATGACCTTGCCGGAGCGGTAGTCGACGATCGCCATCACACCGCTGCGGCAACCGCTGAACAGACGATGGTGAGTTGTATCGGCAGCCATAGCAACCGGCTGCTTGCATGGCGCGGTAGGCCAGCGTCGAGTGACGGACGCACTACGGGTGTCCAGTTCAACGATCTCGTCTTTATCTTCGAGATTGGCGTATATCTTTCCATCACCTGTGGAGACGGCGTATTCGGGCTTGCCACCCAGTGCGATGTTGGACACCAGTTTGCCGCTCTTGGCATCGACGACCGTAGAGGAATTCGCATCCCCGTTCATCGAAAACACCCGGCCTGAGAGCTTGTCGTAGATGATGCCATCCGCATCCTCGGCAGCCGGAATCCGACTCAGAACGTTGAGCGTCGCGAGATCGAACATCACGATGGATTTGTCTTCACTTGAGGTGGCAAAGCCGTGGCCTGTACCTTCGGCGATTGCTGTGCCGTGTGCGCCATGGGTGCCCTGAACCTCGCCCACGAGCTTGCCCGTGTTCTCATCGACGACCATCAAGTGATTACCGCGCGCGATGAAGAGGCGATGGGATGAAGGATCAGGAATCACATAATCCCAGCCACCGTTGCCGCCGAGCAACGATCTTGCGGTAATGTGATACGTGTTCGGTGCCTGTGCTGACATAGCGGTCGCGACGAAAGTACAAAGTGCAAGTGCGCACAGTCTCATGGGTTCTCCTGATGAAATCACAGTGTACCGAGATGTTTGGCTTTCTAAAGAGCTATGGTCTGTAACCAACCTTAACTTTGTCTGAAGACTTTGGTTATGCAAGATGGGTTCATAACCATCGAATCGAGTGCCGGGGCGCTCTGTTTGAATATCGCCCACTTCGAACACCGCGGCGCCATCCATATTCACAATGCAGAACGACTCCTCAGGCTATTTAGCTTCGGAACTGCCGGCGCCCGTCGTCCCGAGTGATCGGTATTGGAGTGAGCGAGTTCAGCCGATTCACTTTCGATTCGGAAGGGACCAGCGAAGGCCACCTCCGACCGTAGGACGATAGAATTCTCGTTGGACTGGAAATTGCGTGCTGCCGTTGTAGAAGCCGAACACTTCATTGTTAAGGTTCAACCCGTAAACGACAGCCTGAAAGCCTTTCGGCAGGGTGTAAGTTCCCTGCAAGTCGATCTGCAGGTGCGAGTAGAAATATTGGTCTCCGTTAGGCCCGTGTATGCCACCGCCTCCACCGCCCTGAGAGATGGGGCCACTGTTGCTCGTGTCGTAGTTGTAGGAGGAAATATTGGCCTGATTGTAAGTCATGCCTAGCCGGACGGAGAGATTCTTTTTGTCGTAAGTGGGGGAAACATTGTAGCTGTTAGGAGCTTGCCCGATGAGCGCCGGGTTTGCGCCCTCTGGCCCGCGGTTCGGTCCACTTATGGTGTCGACGGGCACGGCAGGATCGGTCAGGTCGACGTAGGGCGGAAGATTTGCCTGGGAGTTGGTGTACGCGTAGTTCGCGGAGAGACCGAGGCCGCTGAGCAGGCCGGGCAGATACGAGAAGTGCTGCTGGAAAGATACCTCCAGGCCGTAGACCCAGGCGCTACCAGCGTTAATGGTCTGGTTCAGGAAGTAGGGAAGATTGTTACCAGTGACTGAAGGGTTCGGGGCAACAAGCGACTGAGTAGGAAGGATCGGATTTGTGAAATGCTTGTAGAAGAATCCGGCCTGCAACAGGCCCTGGTGGCTCAGATTGTTCTCATAGAGCAAATCAATGTTGTCTGCGTACTCAGATTTTAGGTTGGGATTACCCTGGCTGACGGTATTGCGCGCAACACCCCCGGAGGGTGCGCTCTGAAAGGGGATCAGGTCGCCGAAGTTGGGACGGGAGAGCCCGCGTCCATAGACCAGGCGGATGCCCGAGCGAGGATTTATTTCATAGCGAACCGAGGCACTCGGCAGCACGTCAAGGTATGAATTCTGAATGCGGATGGGAGTAGTGCCAGCTGTTGTGGATCTGCTTTGACCAAGATAGCCCAGGTTATTTTCCGAGGTATCCTCAAAGCGAAGCCCGAGGATAACGCGGCAGCGATTCAGATTTATTGTATTCATCAGGTAGCCGGCAGAGACCTTCTCGATCTGATTGAAGGAGTTGCCGACATTGTCGCCGACGCCGAGGTCGGCCTGACCGGCAAAGTTGCGAAGCTGCTCAACATCAGCTCCGGGCCCAAAAGCGTACCGATTGCTGTAGTAGTTGGGGTCCTTGAAATCATTGATGAAGTTTGAGAGGGCGCCGCTGGGACTTTCGACATACCGGGGCCGCCCGCTGTAACTGAACGTAGTGCCGGCGGCGTAAAAGAGACGCGTGTCCTGGTTAACGAACTTGTGCTCATTGCGGAAGCGGCCGCCAAATTCGAAGATGCTGCTTTGACCGCCTAGGGAATATGCAACTGCCAGGGATGCGCCGAAGCCGAGGTCAACTTCTGGGCTATAGGTGTTTTGCTGCTGACGACGTTGAAAGAACAGGTGCGTCGGATCGAAGATGTTGACGCCGTTTTGCACGTTCAGATGCGGCGTGAGCGGGTGGCTGACGTCGAGATTGTACTGGATGTTGTTGTCAGGATTCGAGGCGGAACTGGCTCCGAAGCTGGAATTGTCATAGCCTGCATCGCGGGTTCGCGCTAAAGAAGAATCGAGATCCCAACCGAAGATTGAGCGGCCGATTACATGGTGGCCGCCAAGCTGAAGACCACCGATGTCCTGAATGGGACGCCGTCTGAGTGCGGAAAAGCTGACCGTCCCGTCCGTACCGCTTTGGGTGAGCGTTGTGGAATCGGCAAAACTCTGGATAGCAGGGCTATAGATCCAATCGTCGCCGAAATTTTTGAAATGAGCGTAGAGATACTTGAGGTACAGGCTGGAGGTGTCGGTGATGCGGTAATCGAAAGTACCCCCGAGTCCCCAGCGGTCGCGGAAGTAGCGATAGTCACGCAGGTCATAGGTCCCGGCCAAAGCTGGACCCGGCTCGATGTCGTTGATGCCTTCTCCGTTGAAGTCGTAGGAAGCCCCAAAGAGCAGGCCGAGTTTTTTGCCGTCCAAGAAACGCTTGCCCACGGTTCCGTCGAACTGGTACTTCGAGCGGCCTTCCAGGATGGGGGTATAGCCGCCCGTGGACTCAAGGTACAGGGTGGGCCGGTCTTCCGCACTTTTGGTGCGCAAATCAACCGAGCCGCCGATGCCATCGCCTTCCATGTTGGCCTGCAGGGTCTTGTTGATCTGCACGGACTCCACAAGATTCGCGGGGATGAGATCGAGCTTGATCTGGCGCACGGCTTCAGGTGAGGCGAGATTGACGCCGTCTAGCGTCGTGTGTGTCAGACGCGGTTCGGTGCCGCGCACCTTCACGTACTTGCCCTCGCCTTCATCGCGCTCGAGGGTAACACCGGCGAGACGCCCGATTGCATCGGCTACGTTCGCATTGGGCAGACTCACGATGACATCGGCCGGCAGCACGTTGATGATGTTGTCGGCATTGAAGGTGCGATTGATGGCTTCGAGCTCGCCGCCTTGCCTGTCTGCGTAGACCTGCACACTTTGTGCGGCCGAACCGATGGTTAACGTGGCATCAAAACGAGTGGCTGTCTCAGAAACTGTGACCGATTGCGTCAGAGTTTGAAAACCGGAGTAGGTGACGACAATAGAGTAAGGGCCGGTCGGGATAGATAGAAAGGTGAACTGGCCTTGCGCGTCGGTCGACGTAGAAGTTCTGCCCGGTTGCAACTCAACCCTAGCTCCTTGAAGTGCGCCTCCACGAGCATCGGTGATCGTGCCGCTAAGAGTGCCACGACCCGCTTGACAATAGATGCTGGATGGAAGCAGTACAAAGAACGCGGGCACGGTATTCCTGACCCATTTGCTATACACGAGAACTCCGAGCAACATTAGTAAACAAGGGACTTGGGGACGGTTTTGCCGATGGCGCTGCTTCGCTTCTTACTTGCGAAGAGCCATTATCGTGAACCAACCTTACTTCTTAGATAGAAGCGATTCAGTGAAGAATTCATGAATCATGTTGCCGTAGATGTTAAGCTTAAGATTTCTTAAGCTTAGTCTCGTGTATTGGGTTGAGCTTTCATGAATGCGTCGTTCACCTTAAGTCCAAGTTCATGGGAGCCTGCAATGTTCATGTGTCTACTGCAGCAACAAGCTATGCTCGGTTCAGGATGGTACGGCGCGTCACCCTCATCGCGAATGTAAGAGCAGGTCGAGGCTCCTTCGGAGCGGTCTCCGGCAGGCTGACCGCTCTTCTGCAAAGCAGGGGATGGGCGGTGTCTATCGCTAGGACCACGGCAAATGTTGGATCAGCACAAATGTTGGCTGCAGAAGCCGCTCGCTGCTGCGATCTTGTCATTGCCTGTGGTGGGGATGGTACGGTCAACGAAGTTTTACAAGGCATTGCTGGAAGCAACTGTCACTTGGGTGTGCTACCGTTTGGGACCGCAAACGCGCTTGCACGCAATCTTCACCTGCCCCTTGATCCCGTGCTGGCGCTTGAGAAGCTGCTGACCTATCGAGCGCGAGAGATTCCTTTGGGGCAAACGCAGAATGAGAGGGGCTCTCACTATTTTACGGTGATGACCGGGGCTGGACCGGATGGGGGTCTTGCTTTCGAGTTGGGCCGCGACAACAAAGCCCGTTATGGACGGCATGCCTACTATGCAGCAGCCGCCTGGCACTTCTTGACGCGGCGATTCCCTGTGTTCAAGGTCGAATATCGGTGCTTAGATTCAGACCTTTGGCAGAGCCGGCTTGCCACGGCCTTGATGATCTCGCGCATACCTGATCTGGGCGGGGGATTTACCGGGCTGACGAGGACTTCCCGCCTCCATCATCCTTACCTTCTCTTGCAGCTAATCGCGTCACCTGCCCGACTGGCGTTTCCAGCTTGGTTCCTATGTGGCCGCTTGCACTTGGAGCGTCTTAATCCGTTCCTGACCATTCACCAGGTTGAAGAGTGTAGATGTACTCCACTGAGCTTACCTAGCAACGTCCGTTCACAGGTAGACGGAGAGGCGATTGGGCTCATACCCATACACATACGTCTTGCCGCTGTGACTGCATGGCTTCTGATGCCGCCCATGACGCAAGGGTCTTGGAGCTCACAAGAAAGCTAAGCCCTACTCGTCAGCTCTATAGAGAATGCTTGTTACAAGCTGCTCAGAACTGATATCGAATTCCAAACTGCATCTGCCGACCCGGCAGGGCCCTGGTAGCACTGCCAAACAGAGGTGATCGTACGCTCCCGATGTAATTCGTAAAGTTTGCGTGATTCAGGACGTTGAAAGCAGATACGCCGATGTTCAGGAGCTTCGCATTTTCCGCCTTTGCGTGATTCAAATGGAAGTCGTGATCCCAGAGCAGGTCCACACTTGCTGTTCCTCCACCCTGGAGCGTGTTACGTGCGATCCCGACCGGCCTTGCATTGCCAAGGCCGGTGGGAAAACGGTCCTGCCCTGCTAACTCCGTATAAGGGAGCCCTGAATACAAAGCGGTCGCAATTCCTAACGTGAGCCAGTGGTCAGGGTGAAAGGTGCCCAATAGATTTAATCGATCCCGCCGGTCCAGGTCGCCTCTACCGTACTCAGCATCTGGGTTGTACTGATCTTGCGGATACCAGTTCAGACCACCTGTGTTGTTATCGAAGTGGCTGAATGTGTACTGCACCTGGCCCTCAAACCAGAGGGTCTTACTTCTTCGAATAGAGCCACGTAGTCCGAGGTCCAACGCGTTCAGGCGTGATCGTCCCGCTGCTTCGACCTGCTGAATAAATCCAAAGGCCGGGTTGGGCCTAACAGAATACGGCGGAAGCGGCGCGTTCACGTCTCGCGACCGGAAGGTCTTCACACCGGAGATGCCACGGTACGTAGCCGTTGCAGTCAGACCGTTCGCAAGCTGTCGTTCAATTGTGGCCGAATATTGCATCTGGTAGCCGGCGCTGCTGTTCGGAGCCAATTGTGCCAGATTGGTCGGAAACTCATGGAAGGTCTGTCCGGCTGGCAACGGACGCGGAAAAAGCGGATTCAGCAGTTGATATTGCCTAAGATTCACGCCGTTGTGGAGCTTGTAGGTGACGGGAAAATCTCCCCCAGTCCGATCGAAGAAGATGCCAGTACCCGCTCGAATGACCCATGCCTTCGATGGCGAGTAGGCAGCTGAAAAGCGGGGAGCGAAATTGCCATAATTATTCAGATAGGTTTGGAACTGATAACGCACTCCGATGGTCGCCTGCAGATTCTTAAGCAGGCTGATCTCATCCTGAACAAAAGTCGCAATCTCAGTCGCGAAGTAAGTTGCCCGGCCACGCCCTTCCTGGACGGTGTATTGGTACGGAGTATGGTTTGCGTAATCGCTTAAGGAAAGAAAGCTATAAGTGCCTTGTCGGTTTGATAAATCATCGACAGCCCGCCTGCTTATCTGGGGCACGTTCACACCGATACGGACGTAATGCGCATGATGTGTCCAGGCGACGACTTCGATCAGGCCGATGGTGTGTTCGGTGCGATACACGTTCGTCTGGGCTCCGCCCCCGGTAAATGCATCCTGAACCATGATCGCTTGCGCGTCCGTCTTGCTGAACTGACTGTCCGTTTCGCGTTCCAGAAGAACTTGTAGCTGCTGCACCATTGTCGGAGAGACGATCACACGATCGTTCAACACAATTTGATCCTGCCGGTTGGTTTCGTCGATGGCAGCCTCAGGCAGAACAACACCGCCAACGTTGCGAGCCGTTTGCGAGCTGTAGCGAAAGTTGTAGCTGACGGCGAGACGGTGCGCGTCGGAAAAGTCGTGGGTTGTGCGACCGGTAATCTGTGACGCACTGTTTGGGGTCACGGCGTTCTGCTCGATCAGGCCCTGCGGCCCGCTTGCATGCACCGCGGACTGCAGATCCTCGGCTTGATGCGTACCCGTCAGGAGAAAGGTCGTATGCCCGCCGTTGCCAACCGGACCGGTTAGATGTCCCTCGAAGATTCGCCGCTGCTCGGCGGGTTTCACGGGAGCAAAGTAGTTCCGCCCGTTGAAGACGGCGTCCCGCGCAATCACGTTCAATGTGCCGTGGAACTGCGGCGAACCCGGTTTCGTTGTAATTTCTAGACGCCCCCGACCCGGGCTGGCAAACTCCGCAGAATAAGGATCGCTGTTGATGCGGACCTCTGCGATAGCAGAAGGTGTCACATTGGCACCACCCTTGAGTTCGATGCCATCCACCACGATACTGACCCCGGTCGAGGAGGTCGCGGCGGGATCCAGAAATGGTGAGAGCGCTCCCGCGATGTCCTGGTCGAAAACTGGTAAATGGTCAAGGGTAGATGCAGCAACGGCGACGGAGTCCTGATTGGAGGAGGCTGCTGTAGAGACTGTAGTTCCGCCCTCCACGTCGATCGTTTGGGTAACGGTCTCGGGCGCGAGAACAACCCGAATCGGTGCAGTAAGCGCGCTCATTTCAAGTTGCAGGGCCTCAGACGCAAAGCCGTTGGCGGCTGGGACGACGAAGGTAAATTTCCCGGGATGGACGCCAGTAAGGCTGAACTCTCCTTTGCGATCGGTTCTTCCTTGCACTTGCAGAACACCATCCAGCGATTCCACCCGAACCACTGCATTGGGAACTGGCGCATCACTTCGATCCACCACTGTCCCACGCACCGTAGCGATTCGCTGCGCCTGAACAGCAAAGGTCAGGCACATGGAAATGGCGAATCCCGCAATGAAGGGACGTTCGAGCAACTGCATACCAAAAACTCTATTCACCGCACCTTAATTACACCTGAAAGGCTGCCGTCACAACGTTCACCAAGGCCAGTCATTGCCTCTGAAGGAGTTTGCTCATCCCTAAATTCCGCATTGATCACCAGGAAAGCCTCTTCAGCAAGTCTTAAGGTTGCTCTGAGATGGTCAAGAGGAATTCCGTACCGGAGCACTCTTGCATCTTACATTTTTCATCGTCTCGACTTTACGGACTAACACAACCTTGCAAAGACGAACGCTCTCCGGAATCCTTGCGCTTGGTTTTGCACCCACGCTGTTCGCCCCAAGCGCATGGGGACAGAGCGCCGATGGCGGAGCAACTATGACGCCAGAGCAGGCAGCTTTGGTCCTTCCAGACGCTCCAGGTCATACCTACGACGGAGGAGGTGCTGCAGAGGAGAAATCCAACGATCCTGCTACGCTTCGTGGTCTCCCCCTAAGGTTCCTGAAGGACGAAGCCGCGATCTTTACTTCACCGGCGCGAATTCAAAAGGGAGATCTGAAGTGGTTGCTACCCCTGGCGGGTGCCACAGGGGCCGCACTCGGGACCGACACTTACACCATGCGTCATGTTGTCAGCCGCAACACATCGTTCAATGATGCGAACGGCACAAGTTCCGATGTGCTTCTTGGCACAGCCCTTGGTATTCCAGTCCTTCTATTTGGACTAGGTCACGTCCGTGCAGATGAACATCAGCGGGAAGCCGGTCTGCTGGCGGGTGAGGCCATCGTCGATGCTTACGCATTCGACACCGTCATTAGATATACGACTTTGCGAGAACGGCCAAATCAAAACGACGCGCGAGGTCACTTCTTCGTCGGCAATGCTTCATCAAGTCCGTCCTTTGTGTCCGGTCATAGCATCATGGCGTGGTCATCCGCAGCGGTGCTTGCTGGTGAGTATGGTAAGCCGTGGCAGCAGATCGGCATATACACGCTTGCGAGTGGTGTAAGTCTCACCAGAGTCTTAGCTCAGCAGCACTTTCCGACAGATGCGTTGCTTGGTTCGGCGGCGGGCTGGCTGATTGGCCACTATGTCTATCGCACACATCATCGTCCTAAGGTGGTCGGCTTTACAGGTCACTAGACATGAGCTTCTCTGAAGCATTGCGCACTCGTGAGCCAGTTCAGCGTCACTTAATCCTTTTGCTTTAGGTTTAAAGAATGAAGTTCCACTGCTCGGCCGCTCTTGTCGTGGCGATTTCCATCAGCTTGCTTTGCGCCTCATTTTCCAAGATGGGGGCTCAGACCACTGAAGCCTCGATGCCGACAGCAGGTCTGACGTTGGACCAGGCGCTTTCCCGCGCTGCCGCCAACGAGCCGGCATTTGCCGCCGCGCAAGCGGAACAGCGCGCCCTTGCTCTGGAGCGTACGAATGCAAAGGCGGCCCTGCTGCCGACAGCGATCTACCATAATCAGTCGATTTACACGCAGCCCAACGGCGTGCCGACGAGTCGCATCGGCCAAACCACCGGCGCGGCTTCCCCCGTCTTCATTGCCAATAACGCGATCCGCGAGTACGCGAGCCAAGGTGTATTCAACGAAACGGTCGGCTTTGCTCAAGTTGGTGCGGTGCGGCTCGCGAGTGCAAGATCCGCACTTGCGAATGCTCAACTGGAGATTGTGCGCAGAGGCCTGGTGAGCACGGTAGTTAATCTCTACTACGGTGTGGGCGCCAGTGCTGACAAGGTCGCCGTAGCCAGAGAGTCACTTGCCGAAGCGGACCATTTTGTCGATATCACACAGAAGCGCGAAGCCGCGCGCGAGGTCGCGCATGCGGACGTTCTGAAGGCGCAACTTTCACAGCAGCAACGGCAACGCGAGCTCGACGAGGCACTGCTTGCCAGTAACAAAGCAAAGCTTGAGCTCGGTGTCTTGCTCTACCCCAACCCGGAGACGCCGTACTCGCTTGCTCCAGCATCTGCTCCCGCGATGCTTCCGGAGAAAACCGGCATCGAGGCGCTCGCGAAGCAGAATAGCCCGGAGTTGCGCGGAGCCCTTGCGTCAGTGCAGGCAAGCCAGGCGATGACCTACTCAGCCCGGGCCGCCCTTGCGCCAGATCTCGCGCTCAATTTCACTTACGGCATTGATGCAACGAACTTCGGTGTGAACGGGCCGGACGGCATTCACAATCTGGGTTACGCCATGAGCGCAGCCCTCGACATACCCGTGTGGGACTGGCTCAGCACGGAACGCAAAATCAAGGCTAGTCGTTTGCGTGAGAAAGCCGCAACCGTAGCGCTTACCGCCGCGCAGAGGCGTCTAATCGCCAACTTGGCAGAGTTTTATGCGGAGGCGAAGACAGCGAGCGACCAACTGGCCCGGCTCGACCAGAGTTTCGTGACCGCGCGCGAAAGCTTGAGATTGGTGAATCTGCGGTATGTAGACGGGGAAAGCACCGTACTCGATGTTGTCGACGCACAAAACACATTGCTGGCGGCCCAAACCGCACAGATCGACGGGCGCGTTCGTTATCAACTCGCCTTGGCCAATCTACAAACTCTTACGGGAAAGCTTTGATATGAACGTCCTTCAAAATCGGCATCTCGCCGCCACCGTCCTGCTCACATTGGTCGCGGGTGCTGCGGGCTGTAAAAGCAAGGAGGCCGACGCTCCTGAGGTAACCGTCACGGTGCAGGCGGCGCATCCAACTCAGGGGCCGATTTCAGAAGAAATCTCAGCGGACGCAATTTTCTTGCCTTTGTCGCAGGCCGCCATCGCGCCGAAAGTGAGCTCACCAATTCGCGCTGAGTACGTGCAACGCGGCGCCCATGTGCGCAAGGGCCAGTTGCTCATTTCACTGGAAGACCGTGACCTGCAGGGAAACGCCCTTGACACAAGAGGGGCTCTCACTACAGCACAGGCCAGCTACACGGCTCTCGCGAATGCGACAAATCCCGAGGAGCTGAACAAGGCGCAAACCGACGTGCAGCAGGCGCTGGCCGCCCGCGATGTGGCGAAGCGTACCGCGGACGAGCGCCGCAGGCTCTTTCAGCAGGGTGCCATTGCTGGCCGTGATGCCGATACGGCGTATGCCGCGGCGGTACAGGCTGAAGCTCTCTACGAAACTGCGCAGAAGCATCTGGACTCCGTTCAGAGGACGACGCAGGTCACAAACAAGGAAGCTTCGCAGGGGCAAGTTACGTCCGCACGCGGCAGGTTCCTGAGCGCGGAAGCCCAGGTGAGTTATGCGAACCTGCGCAGCCCGATCGATGGCGTGGTAACCGAGCGACCACTGTTTCCTGGGGAAACGGCCACGGCCGGTACGCCTGTCATCACCGTCATGGACACGAGTTCTCTGCTTGCGAAGCTGCACCTGGCGCAGGCGACGGCACAGCAACTCGGGCTGGGCCACAAGGCGGAAGTACAAGTGCCGGGCATGACCGACTCTGTAGAAGCGACAGTTTCTTTCATCAGTCCTGCGCTTGACCCCGGTTCCACGACCGTTGAGGTGTGGCTGAAGCTTCCCAACAAGGACGGTCACTTTAAGGTGGGTACACCGGTGCACGCAACGATCTCAGGAAGCACCGTGCCCAATGCATTGCAGGTGCCTACGGATTCGATTGTTCCTTCCCAAGATGGCGGCACCAGTGTCATGGTCATCGGCCCTGACCGCGCGGTTCACAAACGGCCGGTGAAGGTGGGAATTCGCACGCCGGAATCGGTGCAGATTCTTTCAGGGCTTGCTTTGGCAGACAGCGTGGTTACGAGTGGCGGCTACGGGCTGGATGACGGCACCAAGGTGACGATCGGAAAGCCGGATGCGGGAGAAAAGGACTAATGGCGACCGTTTCTCCTTCGCACCCAAACGCTGCCCAGAACTACTGGCTCGCGAGGTCTGTCCGCACGATTCTGTTCCTGGCGGTGGTGCTCACTGTGGGTGGCGTCTATGCCTTCTTCAAGACGCCCATCGCAGTTTTCCCGGACACGAATTTTCCGCGGGTGGTGATCGGCATCGACAACGGGGTCATGCCGGTTGAGCAGATGCAGGTCACCATCACAAAACCAATCGAGGACGCAGTCAACAGTGTTCCGGGCCTGGTGACGGTCCGCTCGACAACAAGTCGCGGCTCGGCCGAAGTCAGCTTGTTTTTCGATTGGTCCGCCGACATGTTTCGCACGCTGCAATTGGTGGACGCTGCCTTGAGTAAGGCGCAACAGTCGCTTCCCTCGACGGCGAAGCTGACGACCAACCGCTTGACATTTGCTACCTTCCCAATCCTTGGTTACAGCCTGACTTCGCAGACGCTCTCGCAGACACAGCTTTGGGAACTTGCGACCTACACCCTGAAACCACCTCTCAATCGCATCAACGGTGTGAGCACTGTTACGATCCAGGGCGGTCAGGTCCCCGAGTTCCACATCGTTCCAAACATGGCGAAGCTGCAGGTCGCCGGCGTCACGATTTTGGACCTTGTCAACGCTGTGCAAACCTCAAACATCATTGATTCGCCAGGTCTTTACGAGCAGGACCACCAATTGGTGCTCGGGCTCGTCGGCGCACAGGCCCACGACATCGACGGTCTGAAGCAGCTCACAGTGAAGACTACGGCAGGCGGCGCACCCGTGCGTATCGGCGACATTGCCACAGTCATGCCTGCAACCATGCCGGTCTACACGGCAGTGCGCGCGGATGGTCGGCCCGCGGTGCTGCTAAACATTACGCGGCAGCCGAACAGTAACACGGTGGCTGTTGCGGACGGCGTGGATGCGCAGGTCGCGCAATTGCGGAGCGAACTTCCGCGCGGCGTTCAGTTGATTCCTTACTATGACCAGTCCGGCATTGTGCGAGAGAGCGTGCGCAGCGTGCGCGATGCCATTCTCATTGGCCTTGCACTTGCTTGCGTCATTCTCTTTCTTTTCCTGCGTGACTGGCGCTCTTCGCTCATTGCAGGCTTAGTTATTCCCGTCACCGTTGCGGTGACCGTGCTCGTGCTGTGGCTCATCGGCCAAAGCTTCAACCTGATGACGCTGGGTGGACTCGCCGCTGCAATCGGCTTAGTGATAGACGATGCGATCGTGGTGGTTGAAAACATTGTCTTGCATCGCGAAGCCGGCGAGGACAGGATCGGGGCCATTCAGAAGGCCCTTAAGGAGATCGCTCACCCGCTCATCGGCTCCACTGTGACACCAGTTGTGGTGTTCCTGCCTTTAATCGCGGTCACAGGTGTGACGGGCAGCTTCTTCCGTGCGCTGGCCGTCACCATGACGATCTCGTTGCTGACTTCCCTGCTGCTTGCGGTAACGTTTACGCCGGGACTTGCTCTTCTGCTGTTGAAAGCGAAGAACGCGAATGCTGCCGGACAAGAAAAAAAGGAAGAACATGCCGTTGGACCAGTACTCGGGAAAGTGCTCGGCTGGCATCGCAAGACGCTGGAGTGGTCACTGCGACGACCGCTCGTGTTGGGTGCACTCTGCGTCGCATTGATTGCGGGCAGCTTTTTTGCTTATCGCGGTCTCGGTTCCGACCTGCTGCCCGGCATGGACGAAGGCGGGTTCATTCTGGACTACATCATGCCTGCTGGAAGTTCCCTGCAGGCAACCGACAAGGTCCTGACGCACGTAGAAAGTATTTTGCACGACACACCCGAAGTCGAAAGTGTAAGCCGCCGTACCGGCCTTCAGATGGGTCTAGCGGCAGTAACAGAGGCAAACACCGGCGATATGACTGTGAAACTCAAGGCCAAGCGTAGCCGTGGCATTGAGGAAGTTATCGCGGACGTTCGCGCGCGTGTGAAAGCAGATGAGCCACAACTCGATACCGAATACATCCAGGTGTTACAGGACAACATCAACGATCTTTCCAACGCACCTGAACCGATCCAGATCAAGCTCTTCAGCCAGGATTTCGCTCTGTTGAGTAGTCTTGCGCCTCGAGTCGCCGATCAGATTGGCAAAGTGAATGGCGTGGTAAGTATCGAGAACGGAATCGACAATACTATCAGCGGTCCCGCAACCAGCTTTCAACTCGACCCGCAGCTTGCGGGTAGATTGGGCTTTACGCCTTCGGAGCTTGCGGAAGACGCTACTTCGATTCTTGACGGTGTCACCGTGAACGATCCTGTCATTGCGGACGGCCGGCCTTACACCGTGCGCGTACGCCTCGGAAACGAGACAAGACAATCGCTGGAGACGATTCGCAACACGGTCTTCAACTCGAGCGCCGGGCATACCGCATCGCTCGGATCGATGGCGGCGATCACGCAGCTTCCGCCACAGAATGAGATTCGCCGTGAGAACCTGCAACGGCTTGTTGTTGTTACCGCACAGCTGCAGGGTACGGATCTTGGAACGGCCGTACGCCAGGTACAAGCGCAGGTGCAGGACATGCACCTGCCAGCCAGCGTTCGCGTTGAGTACGGTGGAACTTACCAGGAGCAGCAGAAATCATTTGCAGACCTCTTGCGCGTACTGGTGCTGGCGCTTGCCCTCGTCTTCGGTGTTCTGCTCACGGAGTTTCGTAACTTCGCTGCGCCCATAGCGATTCTCACGTCGTCTATACTTTCGATCGCCGGCGTACTCGGGGCACTCCTCATTACGGGTATGACCTTCAACGTCGCATCCTTCATGGGACTGATTATGGTGATCGGTATCGTTGCGAAGAATGGCATTCTGCTGCTCGATGCCGATGAGCGATTCCGGCACGAGGGTCAGAATGCGCGCGACGCGATGGTCTCCGCAGCGCAACGGCGGCTCCGCCCGATTTTGATGACAGCACTTGCGGCGATCACCGGTATGTTGCCGCTCGCGCTTGCACTGGGAGCCGGTTCGCAAATGCTGCAGCCGCTCGCCATCGCGGTCATCGGTGGTGTCGTTATCTCAATGCTTCTTAGCCTGGTGGTCACACCGGTCATCTACTATCTGCTCACGCGCCATGACGCGGTCGAAGCTTAATCGATTCTCTTCGATGTCAATGAACGTCTCGCCTTCGCCATTGGCCTGCTAAGTTGGGTTCTTTAAGGCTTGGCGAATGTTACATGCATGGTGGTTCCCTTACCACGCGTGCTGCTCACCTTGATTGATCCCTCTGCCGCATCGACGATGGCTTTGCAGATGGAGAGCCCAAGTCCGGTGCCGCCCGTCTCTCGGGAGCGGGAAGTGTCTTCCCGGTAGAAGCGCTCGAAGATATGCGGCAGCGCAGCTTCACTGATGCCCGCGCCATCGTCGCGGACCTGGAGATCCAGGCGCGACCCAACCATCGTCACGAGAACCTCCACGGAAGACTCTGGTCTAGAGTGCTGAATCGCATTGAGCACAAGGTTCGACACCAGTGTGTACGCATCTTCCGGCAGCAAGCGCGCCGCACTCAAAGGTTCCAGGTGTCGCTCAAGGATGACTCCACGAAGAGCAGCGACAGGCTCGAGATTTGAACAAACCTCAGATGCAATGCGTGTGAAATTAATCAGCTCCACTTTCTCTCGGTTGGTATCTTCCGATGCAGAAGCGAGCCGCAGCATTTGTGCAACAAGCTTCTCCACGCGAGTGCTGTCATCAAGCACGCCTAGCAGTCCTGATTGATATTCCTTGACAGTTCTTTCCCGCAGCATAAGCACCTGGACGGAAGACCGGACCACTGCGATCGCCGTCTTCAGTTCATGCGCCGCATCACCGAAGAATTTTTGCTCCCTGGCGAACGCATGCCGAAGACTCGCTACCATCGCCGTGAGAGCGCGAATCAGAGGCTGCAGTTCACCGATTTTCCTTGCGGAAGCAGGTGCTTCGAATCGCAACGTTCTGGGCGTGAGACCAGAAGCTACGACAGCAAGTTCGTTGAGTGGCTGTAGTTCTTTTCTCAAAAAGAGCGTTACCACGCCTGCAGTACAAACACCGGCCAACACAACTGCAACAAGATAAAAGCGGACGGCCTCGAAGATCTCGTGCCGCAGACGATTATCCGGCGAGCCATAGATAATGGTCACGGGACGCTTCAGCCCAACGCCCTGCGTTTCTGCACGGTCAATGACGCGTAACGCCTCTCGTTGGTAGACCCGGTAGGACGTACCGCCAGCGGTGAGATTGCGGTAACCGTCAGTTCGTCGGGCGATCAGGCTATTGGGAACTCCGGCAGAAGCGCCGAGTAAACGCCCATTCTGGTTGTACACGGCATATGCGTCGTCCTTCGGAATGTGCAACTCGGCCGAGTCCACAGTTACGTTGTCTTCGGGGTCTTCCGCATCCTGAATCGCTCCCAGAAGTGAGTCGGACCTTCCTTCGAGCTGCAGATCAAACGTATGTAACCTGGAGTTGCGCTCCTTCAAAAGTGCCGCGGCACCAAGAGCCAGGGTTGACAACATCTGCGTAACCAAGACGATGAGTACAGCTCGGCGTGCAAGCGAATGCGCCTTCATGAATTCCTCTCACGGCTGGGCCAACCGGTATCCTCGACCACGCAGCGTCTCGAGTACATCGTTGTCACCTGGAGCTGACCGCAGCTTCCTTCTCAGGTTCGACATATGCGCCTCGATCACGTTCGAGTGGTGTTCCCAAGTGAAGTCGTACAAGTGTTCCAGCAGCTCTCTTTTCGAAACAACGATGCGAGGTCGATGAATCAGATATTCAAGAATGCGGTATTCCGTAGGCGACAATTCTACTGGTTTGCCACCACGCAAGACGACGTGTTCCGAGGTATGCAATTCGACACTGCCGAACCGGAGTATCGGCTCACCAGTACCCTTGCTTCTACGGATCAGTGCACGGCAACGTGCAACCAGTTCTCCGAGATCAAACGGCTTTGTCATGTAGTCGTCGGCGCCAACATCAAGCAGCTTGATAACTCTGGCGATATCGCTGACTGCGGTCAGGATCATCACTGGAGTGATGTCGCGTGCAGAACGCAAACTCCTTAATACTTCTTCTCCGGTGAACTTCGGCAGCATCAGATCCAACACGATCAGATCGTAGCTGCCGGTACTGCAGTGTGTGAGGGCCTCCTCCCCATCGTGTACTACATCCACGGCGTAGCCCGATGCTTCTCGCAGGCCGCGTGCAATGTTTTCCGCAAGGCGGACTTCATCTTCTACCACTAGAACGCGCATAGAAGCGTCATCCTTTCAACTCATTTGCTTGTGAGGGGAAAGACTGCAAGAGTGTGCACATGAGTTGGATTTTCTGGTCTCTGCTGTCTGCATTGTTCGCCGCTGCTACGGCACTTCTCGCGAAGCTTGGCGTTTCCCATGTTGACCCTAACCTCGCGACGGCTGTGCGAACGACAGTCGTTGTTCTCTTCGCGTGGATGATCGCGCTCAGCTTCGGCGCACACCAGGGGCTGACAAACATTGACCGTCGAAGCTGGATCTATCTGGTCGCCTCCGGCGTCGCAACCGGTCTGTCGTGGATCTGCTACTTTCGCGCGCTCTCGGTTGGAGAAGCTTCGAAGGTTGCACCGATTGACAAGCTGAGCGTCGTGTTCGTGATCGCTCTTGCAGCCCCGATCCTTGGCGAGTCGATCACCGTCAAGAAAGTTCTTGGCAGTCTGTTGATTGCGGGCGGTGCAATCGTCCTTGCTTTCAGCTAGTCGTAAATGTCCGCTTGCATCCATAGGGCTATGCTGCAGAATGACATACCAACCTTCAGCGAACCTTAAGGCTGGGTTTCTAGTTTTGGATGTTAGCGTGCCCGAGACCCACTGCGCTTTTCTGAAGCAAACGCTGGCATCTAGTGCGCTGCCGAGTCTGGGAATACGCTCTTCCGCAGCCCAGATCGCAGCGACCAGCGGCGATACCACTGAGCGTGTCGCACCAGGCGATAGGAAGATGCATCTTCTGTGCGAGGGCACGGGCCTTCTTAACGTTCGCTTAAGCCTAGAGAATGAAACTAGGCTAACGCGTGATCTGGATCCAACAACCTTCGCCGGCTCGCCGGACCGGCTTCGCTTGGCACGGGGACGGGCCGGGTTGCCGGGTGATGCAGCGGAGCAGAAGAGAAGCAGCCACATCGAACCAGCGAAGCGCAGCTTCTCTGCTGCATGCGGCTGTTCTTGCCTCGTGCGCTCTGGTTGGAATACATTCCGCGCACGCGCAGCAGGCGGCGACTAGCCCAGAACAGCCCATCGTCACTCTGCACGAGCATGTGGAAGAAGTGGTGCTCTACTGCACGGTGACAGGTGCAGGTGGCACGCCGGTCGCTGACTTGCGGCGTGAGGACTTCTCGATTCTCGAAGACAGGAAATCTGTTCCACTGGCTTACTTCTCGCATGACGACGTTCCGATCTCACTGGCGCTTCTGCTGGATGGCTCCGGTTCGATGAAAGCCAAACGGGCAGCCGTGGCGACAGCCGCGCTGGACCTGATTCGCGCCTCCAACCCGGAGGACGAATCCTCTGTAACCAACTTCGCGGACAGCGCTTACCGCGACCAGGCGCTTACCACAGACGTCACAGCGCTACAGCATGCCTTGGAGCAGAACAAAAGCGTTTCCGGCGGCACCGCACTGTACGACACGGTGATCTCCAGCGCCGACGATCTGGCCGGCCACGCGCACCACAGCCGACAGGTGATGGTGGTGATCACAGATGGTCACGACAATGCGTCCGCGGCTGACCTCGCCGCCACCATTGGCAGGATTCAACGCGGCAACGGTCCGGAAATTTACACGATCGGTCTGCTCTACGACACTCCATCATCGGACGCGGGCCGAGCCAAGAAGGAGCTGCGTGCGCTTGCCGAACAAACGGGCGGCATGAGCTTTTTCCCGGCATCGCTTGCCGACGTGGACCGCGTGGCGTTAGAGGTCGCGAAAGACATTCGCAGCCAGTACACGCTTGCCTTTCACCCTATGGTCACCGGCACAGACGACCAGTACCACAGGATCACGGTCCGGGCGAAGAAGACAGGTGAAGCCGGTTTGCAGGTACGAACGCGCGCCGGCTTTGTACGTGCGCCATCGCGAGAGCAAGGTTCGGAGGACAAGCGTTGATCAAACTGGTGAGGCCTATATCTCGGATTGCTTCGGGGTTGTTGTTTGCGGGCGTGAGTGCGTGCAGCGTCGGCGCACAGCATGCCACCGTGCCCCTGCCCGCGGGTACGGCGCTGCGTGTGGCGTTGGACAGGCCGGTGCGGATCCATAAGGGGGCGGCGCTCACTGGACACCTGACGAAACCGGTCTACCTGATAGACCATCAGGTGGTACCGTCCGGGTCCCTTGTGACGGGATTGATCGTGGGGACACATTCAGGATCGCGATCGCTGCGTATTCGCAGGCTGCTGGCGGCGGACTTCACGCCGCCTCGGGTCCCGGACGTAACCTTTCGATCCATCACGGTCGCAGCACAGGGAGCAACGCCAGCGCAGACGATCACGGTCGAAGCGCCAGCTCTCCAGACCGACGCAGCCGTGCTTACACTTGGCAAGAAAAAGCAAAAGCGCAGCATCAAGGGTCAGATCTCGGACAGCGTGGAACAGGCAAAGTCGGGCGTGTCTGACGTGATCAAGCATCGTCGCTACAAGGAGATCGTGGAAAAGTGGGCGGTCGGGCAGTTGCCGTACCATCCAGAGATTCTCTGGAGCAACACGCGTTTCAATGCAGATTTGGCAAGCCCAACAGAAGTGGTGGATACGCCTCATCCTGAGCTGCCGCGGCAAGATCTGCATGGCCTATTGCCGGAAGGAACGCTACACGTACGGCTACTTTCCCCATTGAGCTCGGGCGTAGCAAAGCGCGGCGACAGCGTTGAGGCTGTAACAACTCAACCTCTGCTCTCGCCGGATGGCAAACAGGTAATGGCGCCTGAGGGTACGCCGCTCCACGGCACGGTGGTGCAGGTAAAGCGGGCTCGTCGGCTGGGCCGCAACGGCAGCCTGCGCTTTACTTTCAACCGCATCGACCTCACGCCTCAAAACGCAACAGCAGCACCGCCGTTGACGATCCATGGCCGGCTTTCCGCTGCGGAAACAGCGCCCGGCGCGAACGTGAGCATAGACGAGGAAGGCGAAACCAAAGCCAACGACACGCCTGCGAAATATGCAGAGCCGATCGTGCTTGGCGTGCTCGCCGCGGCAGCGGGATCAGATGAGCATCACCAAAGTGGAGGCGAGGAATGGCAGACTGCTGCTACCTCGTCGAACGGCATGGGTTTGATTGCACGTGTCGTGTCGCTTGCAACGCGGGACAGAAATGTGGTGCAGGGCTTCGCGTACTACGCTTTAGCAAAGTCGGTGTACTACCGGCTATTGGCAAGAGGGCACGAAACCGTCTTCGACCATGACACGGAGCTCGAGGTGACGCTTTCTGAACGTTAAGGTAAATATTCGATTCGCTCTCAATCGCTCTGCGAAGCAGCGCTGAAGACGTGCCCTGTTGTATCGCTTTTGATTCAGCGAATGCGCCTGGTTGATGCGGATACTTCTATCTCTCAAAGGCGTACGCCACGCACTCCGCCACGCTTGCCCATAGATTACAAACCGAAGCTTTGGTTCAGCTGACGCTCTGTCTAGAGCGGCCTCAGACGTGCTGCACTCCTGGATCATTGCTTCGGCGCATAACCGAAGTAGACCGTCATGCTCAAGCTACGGCCCGGTGTCAAGCCAAGGGAATCGTTCGCATTCGTGGTGAAAGTCGCGCCTTTAGTAGCCGGAGTAACGCCCGTCGTATTCCGCACGTCGAACAGGTTATTCAGACCGAAACGGAATTTCGTCCCATCTAGGTGCGAGCCGTGGCGCAAAGAGTAGTTCAGGAACAGGTTCGTCGTGCTAAATGGCAAAATGGGAACTACCTGCGTAAAGGTGCCACTGTCGTTCCACATCGGCCCGACACGCTTGTCGAAGATGCCGAAGTCCATGCCGCGCGATGAGTAGGTGAGTCCAAATGCCTCGGTGTTCGCCGGAGTATTCGCCAACCAGTGGTTGTAGCTTAGGTTTGCGGCGCCATTGACCGTAGAACTTACGTAGCGCGCCACACCATAAGTTCCGTTCGCATAGAGGTTCAGCCCGTGGAGCAGCGCGACGTTGGTCTCACCTTCGAAGCCTTGTGTCACCGAATCTCCCGAAGAAACGAACTGGGATGCACTCTGAATCGTGGGATCGGCGATTGCGGTATATGCATTGCCGAAGTGGACATGATAGTAGTCCGCGTCAAATGTGATCCGCCGCAGCTTCAGTACGGTACCGGTCTGCATCGTCAGTGCGAAGCTGGGTTTAGGAAGGACGCTCACCTGTCCCGACTGATCGAAGACGCTGGACGGGGGAATGATCGATCCTGTTGCGATCTGGCCATAGATGGACCAGTTATCCCGAATGCGGTAATTAGCATCGCCCGACGGCAGGTACGAGTTGTAAGCGCCGGAGCTGTAGCGGACAGTAAAGGGCACCTTTGTTACAGGATCCACGCTGCCGATGGTTTTGCCATTATCCGCAAACTGCTGCAAATCCTGCGTGTAGCGGGCATATTTAAATCCCCCGGTAAGTGTCAAACGCGTGTTCGGATGCCACTCATACTCTGCGAAGGGCTGGTAGGAATTTGTGTTGAACTTCTCATGAAAGTTAGGAAGGGCGGAGTCGTTGCCGGTGAGCGGATCCTGCGGGATTTGGAAGCGATCAGTCTTCGCCCATTCGTACCACATACCTGTACGGAAAATGCCGAATCGGGACACCTGACTCGCGGTCGTGACCTCTCCGTATTTGCGATAACTGTTAAGTTTGTCCGTGCCGCAGGCATAAATACCTTTGAACTGAACGCTGCAAGCGGCAGCGTTGATCGTTCCAGTCTGCGTGTTGGTATAGTTTTGATGATTGTTGTAGGAGTAGGTGTATGGCTTCGTATCCAGATACCATCCGTGACCTAGATCCGTCTTGTAGCCCACGTATTCAAAGTCGGTAGGCACCACATAAAAGTTGTAACGGTAATACGAAGCCGAAGTCGGATTGTTGTTCAGCAGGTAGTTGTAGCCGAGGGTGGCTATTTGGCTGCGCAGCGGCCCCTTGAAGTTGGGCGTGTTGGTGGTCAGTCGCAGCACGCCTGCAAAGCCGCTCAGCACGCGCGTATCAGAGATCTTGTACTCAAACTTCAATGATCCGGCGTTGCGCTCCTGCCGGTTGAAGGTCTGAAAACCGTCCGAGGTAAGCCGGTGCACGTCCGCGACCAGGTTCATCTTGCGTCCAGGACCAAACTTCCCGGCATTGAGCGAACCATCGATCAGCAGCGTATTGAAGGAACCGTAGGAGACCCCGCCGCGAAGTTCGAAATGATTGATAAGTGGCTTGGAAAGAAGATTGATTGAACCACCGAAGGGCGTGGGTCCGATCGTCGAGGCTGAGCCGGGGCTTCGATCAAAATCAACACCACCCAGCCATTGCGAGGGAAAGAACGCCCAAGAATGGTGCGTGGGAGAGTTGGTATCTTCGAACGGGATTCCGTCAAAAGTGATGTCGTAATTCCCATCCGGAAAGCCTCGGAAGTAACTCTTCGCATCGCCCAGGCCGATACCGTTCGCGTTTACGTTGAACGTGCCTGGTGCAAGCTGCGTCGTCTCGCTGTAGTCAGCAACCGGGGAAAGATAGTTCTCCACGAAGTGGTTTGAGATCTCGGTGCGTGCTGATCGCGTGTCAAGCCGTGTATCGAGCGGAGCTTGCTGCGCCGCCAAGGAGTTCGAAGCGTCGGCCTCCACGACGACCTGCTCCGAAACCGTGCTGACGTTCAGCGGAATCGCGATCTCGCTTGGTTGATCTGCAGCGACGGTGATGAGTCGCTGCGTTGTAGCGAAGCCAGGTGCATCGACGTCCAACTCGTACTCGCCGGGCGGCAAGGCAAAGACAAACCTCCCCGCATCGTCAGTAGTCGTGCTTTGCGGCTTGTGATTCGAAGTGGTGTGAACTGCTACCCGCGCATGCGCGATCGTCGAACCTTTCACATCCGTGACACTGCCTGCGAGCGTTGTTCCTGTTTGCGCCGACAAAACGGCGGGCACCAGCGTCGCTATGACGCAGAGCGAGAAAAGATGCATAGGTGGGGCTCCAAGATCTATCGATACCTTCGCACCAAAGGTCACCACCGAAAGTGAACGCATCATGACGTTGCAAAGAAATTAGTAGGCTCGCTGAACAAGATCTGATAAATCGAGCCATTTCTGGAGAAATCTTAAGGTTGGCTTAAGTGGCCATCTGTTGCTTCTATCGCGTATGCGTCTCGATCGGAACTAGCATCTCGGCGCGAGCTGTACGCCAGTACCGCCACAGGTTGCTCTTGCCGGCCCCTGAAGTGAACACAGATCACTGCTTCAGAGCAGGGCTCGCCGCGGTGGCTCGACCCCGGTGACGTTTTCCATTGCAGTGTCATCAACTTCGTACTATCGTCTGCACTCACCATTCAGCTCTTACACAAAGGTCTCGAAATGACTCCAGCTAAACTCGGTAAGTTCATTCTCACTTTCGTTCTCATAGGCGGTGCCATCATGTCCTTCGTCTTGGACTGGAGTAGGAACCATCTCCTCAACCCTCTTTGGCATCCTCACGCTCGTTATCATTCCGCAATCCTGCTCTTCGTCTTCGCCGGTGAAGCCGGCGTTGGAACGTGGCTGCTGTGGCGAAAGTCAAAAGAACCTGCCGTGGCTTTCGCCGCCGCGAGTTTGCTTTCGCTCTCCTATTGGACACCGTTCTTCTACGTGCCATTCTTCCTGCCGATGTCCTCTTACTGGGCGGGAATTCCTGGGAATGAACCACGTCTTGGTGGACACATCATCTATCCCAACCTTGTTGTAGTAGCGCTTTTCGCACTGCTTTCGGTAGCCGGATGGGCGCTGGGTAACAGCATGTACGTCGCTCACGATCCGATGCCAGCAGCAGTAGCGGATGGTTCATCCGGGTGCTAGGCTTCATGAATGCTATGCGCACTCAAAATCCAAAGCTTCGAAACGGCAGGCGGCGAGCTCTCGTACGGATTGCAGATCACCGCGAAACACGCGGTGGGTGGCGCCGGCGGTCTGCTTGCCGATGAAGATACCTATGCAACTCCGGCTGACCTGATCCATGCACTGCAACGCATCGGCGTGTCAGACAAAATTATCGCGAACGCGATGGCGGCGTTGCAGGACGAAAGCATACGCGATCGCTGGGTACCCATCGGCACGGAAGAGCAAATCCCCTTCGACACGCTCACCGCCCATGGTTTCTACATGGAAGAGCGCGATTAACCGAAGAGCGCGATGGAGCGCGCGTGCCGTCTTGTGATCCTTTTGTCAGAGCGTTGCGCCTAATGCTCCAAGCGCTCACGCAATGAATCGAAGAGCGATCCAGCCATCACCAAAGCTGTTCATTGCCGGGTTGCCCGAAAAATAGCTTTAGCCACCTGCTAAAGCGTGAAGCTTGCGGGCCGGTAGCCCAGCTGGAAGGGATTGCCCGCATGACCGGCGATCAGAAACCAGCCAGTCGCGCCAATGTGCAGACTGGGGCCGTAGGTGTAGCCAAAGCCGGTGTCGAGCACGCTGGAGGCCGCGACCAATCCCAGTCCGGCGGGAATCGTTTTTCCGTTAACGGTCTGTCCCGCACCCAGAATTTTCTGACCGTGCACGCAGTCGTTCAACAGACGCAAGGTGCGCTGAACGTCATTCGCGAGCCGCGCAAATGCTCCTCCTAGATCGCCATTCAACACGCGCGCAATCAACGCGGCGGCGGTGTGCGATGTGCCCTCAAACCAGACCGCGTGCGGGTCCGCGCTGGTCGTGGTCAGGCTGGCCGTGTCAAAGGTCAAACCGTGTACCTGCTTCTGTTTTGTCAGGCTGGTGCCGCTCGCCGGTGGTGTGTCGGTCACAGACAAATTATCGATGGCCCAGTCAATGGTTTTCTTGTGCCCTGGCAGATCAATGCCGCTGTGCAGCAGCGCCATGTAGGACCAGGTCTGGCAGTCCTCCGGGATGGGCGTTGTTGCAATCGTCACGCCATCGCTGGTGGTGCCAGTGTAGAAGTACGGACCGGCCTCGTTGTAAACCTTGCGCAGGAACTGAAGCGCGTGGTTCGCCAACGACTTCCATGTGCTGCCGTTCACCGCTTTCTCATTCGAGAGCGTGGACAGCATGGTGAAGAAGGCGAACGTGTCGATGTTGTGTTCCGTGCTCTTGCCGTTGGTCGACGGCACCGACATGTTCTGCGGGTTGATGTTGGTGCCGAAGGAGTAGCCGCCCGCGCCTGTATCGCTGTACGCATTGGTCACGATCCAGTTCGCCACCTTCACAGCACCCATCAGGTACTGGTGATCGCCCGTGCGCTTGAAAAGCTGCGCCAGCGCCATGCCCGCCCACGCCTGGTCACCCACCGCGCTGGTGTAAAAGTAAAACGGATACGCGGCTGGAGTAATAAATGCGCCGCTGCCATCCGGGTTTGCCACGTTTACGAAGTACGCCTGCGCGAAGCGGCCATCGGCCACCGGGAAGTTATTTGCCTGCGCATACAACAGGCCTCTGCCCAGCGTCTCAGCGCGCGGCAGGTTGTCAGGATCTTCGCTGGCAAGATACGCATGGATCAGCACGGCGTTGTCATAGGTAAAGGCCGTCGCGCCCAGAGCCTGATCGCTGTAGCTCTGCGCCAATCGCACCGTCAGACCGGTCGCGTAGGCGTCCATCATCAGGTTGGTAAAGACAAAGGCGTTGTTCAGCGAATCCGGCAGATTCTCGGTATCTTTCAGCAAACCGGTCGGCAGACTTTGCGCCCCAGCGGAACGGGCGCCGGCCGGCGTAAACGAAACGCCTGCCAACAGGGCGGCAGAACTTCCAAGACCAAAGAAGCGACGACGTGACAGCGTTGGGAACATGTTGGGGAACCTTCCTGAAGCGAAGCCAACATACCGGTCCGGCTATGGGGAGTGCAACAGAGTGGCGCAGCGTGGCAACGTGGATAAGAGGCGCAGAGCAGCGCAGGAGCCAAAAACGCAGAAACGCCGGGATTACGTCCCCCGGCTTTGTCTGCTCGCAAGCTTTCGAAGGCCAGCAGAAGCCTCGACGGTGCACCAATCAGGCCGAGAGCGGTGTCCGTCAATAAGAACTGTTCCGTCCAGTGCGCTACCGCACACCCCCGGATTCACGCTGAACAGAACCGGCTGCTTTGAAAATAAGTGGTGGCCAGAGACGGGATCGAACCGCCGACGCCGGCCTTTTCAGGGCCGCGCTCTACCACTGAGCTATCTGGCCATGGTCTTTCACGAAAGGTGAATCCCACAGGGGCACGCGCCGGGCGGCGCTGCCGGTCTCCGCTCCAGCAGGAACAGCGACTGGAGTAGTATACCGAAACTTGCGGCCGATGACGGCGTACTCTGAAGGCACCCATACAGAGCTGCCATTGAAACGGAACGACCTCATGCCTCGCCATTGTTTTGCCCTGCTGCGCCGCCTGGTCATGGCAGCCGCTTTTGTCTCTGCCGGATGCAGTGCCGTCGTCGCGCCGTCGCAATCCAGAATGTCGCCGCTCGCGCGCGAGGCGCAGGTTGCCGAACGCCTGGAGGCAGCGCGCAACTCGCCCCCGGCATTGCGCGCCATGCTGACCGCGTTTCCGAAAGGCGGCGACCTGCACATGCACCTGTTCGGCGCGGTATATGCGGAAACATTCCTGCGCGAGGCGGCGGAGGACAATCTCTGCGCCGACCCGGTCAAACTGCTCCTTCTGCCCAACATCGGAACGACGAAGTCGATCCCACCGAAGCCGGTGTGCGCCGAAGGCACGGTGCCCGTTGCGAATTCATTCACGAACCAGAAACTTTACGATGGCCTAATCGATAGCTTCAGCATGCGCGCGTTCGTTCCCAGTGCAGGCGTCAGCGGTCATGACCAGTTCTTTGCCACCTTTGCGCGCTTTGGCGGCGTCAACAAACAACACCTGCCCGAGTGGCTGGACGAGGTCGCCACCCGCGCCGCCGCGCAGAATGAGCAGTACCTCGAAGTCATGCACACGCCAGACGTAGCTCCGATTGCAAAGCTTGCGAGCGGAGCGTCGCTCGATCCGGCGAACCCCGAGCCGTTCTATCAATACTTGCTGGCACACGGCATCCGCACGCTGGCGCAGCAAGCCACTGAGGAGATGCAGGCAGCCATGGTTGCGCGCCGCGCGCGCGAGCAGTGCGAAACACCGCAGCCGCAGCCCGCGTGCAAGGTTCAGATCCACGTGCTCTACCAGGTGCTGCGTGCACTGCCGCTGCCCACCGTGTTTGCACAGAGCGTTGCGGCCTTTGAAATGGGCACCGCCGAGGCCAACGATCCGAACTACGTCGGCCTGAACTACGTGCAGCCTGAGGACACGTTCGCCAGCATGAGCCAGTACTCGGCGGAGATGCATCTGTTGCAATTTCTGCAGTCGAAGTACAAAGATAAGTCACAGCACGCGCGCCTGACCCTGCACGCCGGCGAACTCACGCTCGGCCTGGTGCCGCCTGAGGGTCTGCGCTTCCACATTCGTGAAGCTGTGGAGGTCGCCGGCGCCGAGCGCATCGGCCACGGCGATGACATTGCCTACGAAACCGATGCAGCCGCATTGCTGCACGAGATGGCCGCAAAGCACATCTCGGTCGAGATCAACCTGAGTTCCAATGACGGCATTCTAGGTGTGCGCGGCGCGGACCATCCATTGGCTCTGTACCGCGCGGCCGGTGTTCCATTCCACCTCTCGACCGACGATGAGGGCGTCTCGCGCATCGACCTCACCAACGAATACGTGCGCGCCGTAACCGATCAGCACCTGGACTATCGCGCGCTGAAGCAATCGGCCCGTGCCTCGCTGGAGCACAGCTTCCTGCACGGCGAAAGCTTGTGGTCCGCGC
This sequence comes from Terriglobus sp., assembly GCF_965201105.1. Taxonomy (GTDB): domain Bacteria; phylum Acidobacteriota; class Terriglobia; order Terriglobales; family Acidobacteriaceae; genus Terriglobus. The sequence continues at coordinate 4,098,570 of NZ_OZ241741.1, read as the reverse complement.
CCGACGCTTTCACCACCGCCCGCAGCGGCTGTGCCTTGCCGTTGCGCGGCCGCGACACTCCAGGCGCGACGTGCAAAACCCTCTTCCAGACGAGCGAAAAAGCAAGACACCAATGGGAGCTCGAGCGCCGCTTGGCTGCGTTTGAAGAAGCCGCGCTTGCAAAGTGACCGCTGCTCCATTAACTTTGCCTCCACTCCAGCATTTCTGAGATCTCTATGAAGCGTGCGCTTGCCGTCCTCGGCCAGATGGTCCTGTTCTTTCTCACCGCACTTGCAGGCATGCTCTGGCGTCCCTTCCGCGTAACGCACGTGATCGCACAACAGGGCTACACGCGCCGCCAGTACGAGTTTGACTGGCTGTTGTGCGACGGCATTCTTCTTCTCGTTCTGCTGCTTATCGGCATCATCACACGCCGCATCCGCACCAGTTGGATCAGCACGGCTGTCGCCTTCGCCCTGACGGTTCTGGTCATCGTGCTCTTCACGAAAATCGGCTACAAGGACGCGGACCTGCTTTACGGACAATAGAGGGAATCTCCAGGCAAGAGCAACCCACTTCGCCGCCGCTCTCTCCTATGTTCTGTAATTTCTGTTTATACTGAAATTACAAACAGGAGCGAACCATGGAGCTTTCCGATGCAGCCCGCGAGTTCATCCTGCACTGGGGTGAGATGGGCGCCCGCTGGGGCGTGAACCGTTCCGTCGCCCAGGTGCACGCGCTTCTTTACCTTTCGGCCGAACCGCTCACGGCAGAGACGATTGCCGAACAACTCTCTGTCGCGCGCTCCAACGTGAGCACCAGCCTGCGCGAACTGCAGAACTGGAGCCTGGTGCAGGTTTCCCACCAGATGGGCGACCGCCGCGATTTCTTCTCCACCTCGCACGACATCTGGCAACTTTTTCTTACCGTTATCGAGCAGCGTGTCGAGCGGGAGATCGAGCCCACCATCGCCGCCCTCGGCAGGCTCGCCGCCGAACGGCCCACCGGTCGTGAGGCACGCGGCCGCGGCGCCTCAGAGCGCGTCGTGACCGAGCGGATCAAGGCCATGCACGATTTTCTGCAGGAAATGCACGACTGGTACCGGCAGATGAGCAAGCTGCCGGCCGGCACACTCCGCGGCCTCATCGGCATCGGCGCCGGCATCACGCGCTGGCTGCCCGCACGCACGCGCAAGGGGGAAGCATGACGACCGCACCGACCGACATTGCAACCATACAGAATGCGCCCACCGCTGACCTCTTTGAACCAGCGCCGTTGCCAGCAACGCAACCGATTGACCTGGAGCAGTACTACAGCGAAGCAGGCCCCGACTACGCCGCGTGGAGCAGCGAATTCAACATGCACTTCGGCTTTTACCGCCGCGGCATGAATCCGCTCGACCGCGAAAGCATGCTGGAGCAGATGAACCGCGAAGTGCTCGCCGCGTTACAGGTGGACCACCTCGCCGCGCCGCGCGTGCTGGACCTGGGTTGCGGCCTGGGTGCCACGCTGCGCAGCTTCGCTCGGCAACTGCCTTACGCCCGCCTGCTCGGCATCACACGTGTGCCCTGGCAGGTGGAGCAGGCAAATCAGCGCAGCGCCGCCGCAGGCCTCAGCAGCCGCGTCCACGTCGTCCAGGGTGAGTATCAGGACACCATTCTGCCGCGCGGCAGCTACGACGCCGTGTATGCGCTTGAAAGCAGTTGCCACGCGCACGGCGACGACAAGCGCGCGCTACTCACTGAAGCCTACCGCCTGTTGCGTCCCGGCGGCAGGCTCGTGGTTGCTGACGGCTTTCTAATGCGCCCACTCAAGGCAGGCCTGCAGCAGCGCATCTATCGCAAGCTGTGTCAGTGCTGGATCATTGAGGACCTCGCGCGGCTCGACCGCTTCCACGCGCAACTCGAAAAGCTCGGCTTCACCAACGTCGCCGTAACGAACCTACAGTGGCGCGTAGCGCCCTCCGTTGCGCATGTGCCGTGGGTCACGCTGAAGTTTCTGCTCAGCGATGTCCTGTTCAGCCGCAAGCGCATGACGCGCGCCCGCTGGAACAACGTGCTCGCGCCGCTGCTGATGCCCTGGATCAGTGCACCGCTCGGCCCCATGTGCTACCAGATGATCACCGCAACCAAGCCGGCACAGCGACGCTAACGGCGCTCGTAGATTTGGTAGCTCGCTGTGTGCTGGGTTGTCGTTGCCAGATGCGTGCGCTCAAGCCGATAGTTTGCCGCCAGCCATGCTCCGAACTCAGGCCAGCGCCCCAGCTTGGTGAACTGCCGGTCATCCTGATTCGGCCAGTTGTGCGCTGTCAAGACGATGACACGTGGCGGGTTTGCCGCCATCTCGCGCAGGAACCGCTGCTGATATTCAACCAGCACCGGCGATGCCGATTGTGGATATGGGAAGAGCATGTAATCGTTCACAAATCCCGTGGTTTGCACCAGGCGCAAATCGTACTCCGCGCCGATACACCCTCCCAAGGTCATGTCCATGCATTGAATGTGGCCGCTCAGCGCGTGGCCGCCTAGCGATTTCAGGTCGGCAATCAGCGCCTGCTGCGTGCCATAGGGGTAGGTCGCTTTCTCATGGTTGTGCCAAAACTTCCACGGCATGCGGAAAGCGCACAGCAGCACAAAGAGCACGGCCGCGAGTTGTACATCACGGCCCCGCAAACCCTGCACCGGCCAGAGCTTCGCCAACGCGCGATACGCCAGCACGAAGCCAAGTACCGCTGCACACACCAGAAACGGATATACATGGTACGGGTAGCTCTTGCGCTGCGCAAAGTACGTCAGCAATCCGCAGACTGTGCCGATTGCCAGCAACGCCTCGCGGCAACGTAGCCAACCGCGCATGCGGACAAACATGTAGATCACCAAAACCAGCGCCGCGCGAGCGGGGGACAACAATGCGGAAAACAGCATGCGGTACCACTTCGCGCGTCCCAGCACGCCATACCACGCGCCCAGCGTTCTTTCCGTGTGCAGGAACGCGGAAAAGGCGCCAGGCCAATGCGCGAAATACAGTACGACCGCCAGCACCGGCGGAACCACGCCCAGTGCCGACCACAACAGCACCCCACGCCACTGCGGACGCAATTGCCTTAGAACAAACACGAGCAGCGCCAACGGCAGCAGAACCTCGAACGGCTTGATCGTGCAGCACCACCCGGTCAGCGCTAGGCAGCCAAACATCCAGCGTGGTTCGCGGCGCTCGATCGCCTCTGCCGCGCACGCGATTGCAAGCAGCCACAATGCCGCGATCAGCCACTCGCGCTCTGCAAAGTCAAAGGCAGCATCGTTCAGGTGAATCGTCCAGGTAAACAGCACGCCGGCCATGCCCATCAGGCGACGACCTCGTCCCGCAATCCAGGCGCCCCCCGCCAGGGCAAGCAGGCCCATCGTGGTGTCCCAGCGCCAAAGGCCCGCTGCGTTCCCGCCAAGCACATGCATGCCGAACCATTCGCTCATCAGCGCGCCCGGCAGGTTCATCTCCACCATGCCCGTGTACGGCGCACGGCCCGAACCGATCATAAACACGACATAGTGCATAATCGCCGCATCATGCACCACCGGCCAGGTGCGCGCGAACAACACCAGTCGCAGTGTGAAGTAGGCGAGTGGCACCAATGATGCCCACAGGAGCCATACGGCGTAGCGCATACGGAAAGGTGTTTGGGCGTCGGGTGCGCCGTCCAGAAATCTTCCAGGCAGCGCCGAGGTTTCGCCGTGGTTCACCTCGGCGACGGGTCGCTCAGCGTGCATGCAGCGCGGCCTTCTCAAATCGCAGCATCGCCTCTTCGTCCCAGCGATGGTCGTTGCTCCGCCAGCCGTTCCGTCCATCATCCATAAAGTTGGGAAAGTTCGACCTGCAATAGCTTTCGCGCAGGTCAAAATCGATCAGCACCTGCGGCACGCCGTCCAGCCGCAGCGCCGCACGCAGGCCATCCGCGGACCACTCCACCGTAACCAGTCGCTCACGGTCGCCGCTCTCCTGCGACCGCATGGCGTCCGTGTTGTACACCAGCATGGCGTCCATCACGGTCACGTCAAAGTCGTCTTCCACGGTGGCGCGCTCCCCATCGCAGGCGTAGCAGTAGCCCGCAGCGCCTTCATCTTCAAACACCAAGCGCCACGGCAGCTCGCGCGCGGGCGAGTAGCTGACCAGCTTCGCCGCGCCAACGCGAAAATCAAGTGCATCCATGCGTTCAGGGTAAAGCAGGCGCAGGCCCATGCTCACGTCCGCAGGCGAAGTCCATTCACCGCAACGCGTAAACTTGTGTGCAGCCTTTCCTGATGAGTTTCCGCTTCCACTTCAAACGTCCGCAACAACTGGCTGCACTGGTGCTGCTTCTGTTCCTGGGCGCAGCGCTATTCATCATTAGCCGGGCGCCGCTGACCGACAGCGACTACCGCTATGCGCTCTGCGGCCGTGAAATGTGGGAAAAGCCATCGCCCGCCCTCGGCTACTTCACCACCTGCGGCAACATGCAGGGCGACGGCACTGCCGCCTATCGCGCCGCCGCGCTGCCCGTCACCCTCTACGTGCAGGCGCTGCGCTTTCAGGACTGGCGCGAGCGCCGCGCCGACGCAGCCCGGCCCGCAAACGAACGCACCTACACGCCCAATTCCACGGAAGGCTCCGTTTACGACCTCCGGCACCAGATCTTCGGCCTGCAGTATCTTCTGCGCATTCCGTTCGCGCTCGCCGCCATGGGTCTGGGCGGGAGCCTGTGGTGGGTGTGCCGCCGGCAATTCGGCAACGTCGCCGGCTTCTTTGCCCTGTGTGTTTACTGCGTCTTTCCGCCCGTGCTGGCTGCGGCGACTACTCCCAACAACGACATACTCGCCGCATGGGGCCTGTTCGCCACGATCTATACCGCCCTCGGCATCGCGCATGCTATGTATGGTCCGGCGCGCAAATGGCGGCCGCGCATCGTGCTGTTCACTGTCGCTCTGGGCGTCACGATGACCGCGCACGTCCTCGCCGCCGTCGTCGGCCTGTTCTTCTCAGCGCTGTACATGCTCTACGTGGCGGAGCGCCGCCGTACGCTGGTGCTTCCACTGCTGATCGGCTCGGCCTTGGGCGCGCTGTTCATCGTCTTTGCCAGCTACGCCTTCCGCCTGGGCCCGTTCTTCTACGTTTTCACCGCGGGGGCCGCGCGCTTCACAGTTCAGGCGGAGGCGGCGCGCCGGTTCCTCTCCGACTTCCGCACCCTGCCCCTCACCGTCACGCTGGCGCTGTGCCTGGTGCTCTACGCCGCGGTACGCCGCTCCCGCTATTTCGGAAACACCGCACCACTGCTCGTTGCCCTGGCGCTGTTGCCGCTGCAAACCACGCAGTTGCTCACCTTTCCGCTGCTTTGGGCAATTCCCTTCCTGCTTACGTTTGTGGCCGGCGTCTTTGCCGACGCGCTGGAAACACGGCAGCGCCGCCTGTATCTGCTGCTGGGCGGCACCGTCGTGGTCACTCAGGCGCTTCTCGCTGTCAGTGTGGCGCCCCGCCTGCACCAGTAATCGACCGTGCGCACCCAGCGGGATGCCTGTAGCCCTGCAGATACGCCGTTTTCTCGCCGCTTGCATCCAATGCACACACCTATGCACTTTGCGTTTGTACGACTTGTTCTGCCAGCCCTCCTCCTGACCCTGCCGCTCACCGGTTGCAAGCGCGCCAAACACCTTGCCGCACAGGCAACCGGCTCCGTCGGAGTGACCCAGCCCACCTACACCGATGCCATTCAGCAAGCCATCAGCAGCGGCCACATGGACGCGCTGAAGTGGCCCGACTACTCCGACCTGCAGCCGGCGGTCAACAGCTTCTATGACGACCGCGAGTTCACCCTGGCCTGGAGCAAGGACGGCAAGCCAACCAGTCAGGCCAGCGCTCTGATGCAGGCTTTTAGCAACGCCCGCCAGCGCGGCCTCGATCCTGAGGACTACGACGCCAGCCGCTGGCAGGGCCGGGTTGCCGCGCTTTCCACCGACGACGGCAAGGTCGCCTTTGACACGGCCATGACGGTGAACGCCGCGCGCTTCCTGAACGCGATTCACATGGGCCGCACCGATCCCAAATATTTTGCCTTTGGCATCGACTCCAGTTCCAAGCAGCTCGATCTGCCCAACGTACTGGGCGACCAGATTGCCTCCGCCGATGACGTCGACAAGGCACTGACCGACCTGGAGCCGCAGTCCGCGCAGTACAAGGCGCTCAGGGAACAGTTGCCGCACTACCTGGACCTGGCCGCGCAGGACCACACCAGCCCGCTTCCCGACCCCGGCACCAAATCCGTCGCGCTTACACACGGCTACGCAGACTTGCCGGCACTGCAGCAAAAGCTGCAGCTCTTCGGCGATCTGCAGGGCGACACCGGTACGGGAACGACTCCGCAGCCGGAAAATACGGCTGCTTCCACTTCTGCCCCGCAGACCGACACGGCGGCCCCGCAGGCCGACGCGGCGGCCCCGCCTGCCAGCACTGATCTCGCCACCCTGACCGATGCGCTCAAGCACTTTCAGCATCGCCACGGTCTCACCGAAGACGGCAAGCTCTCACACGACACGGTCGCCGCGCTGAACATACCCATGTCTACGCGCGTCAACGAAATCGACGACGCCATGGAGCGCTGGCGCTGGCTGCCCGACCCGTACCAGAAGCCCGCAATCCTGGTAAACCTGCCCGAGTTCGTCCTGCGCACCTTTGACGGCGACACCCAGCAGTTCAACATGCGGGTTGTCGTGGGCCAGAGCAAAGAAGACGAGCACCACACGCCCATGATCGCGCAGCAAATGAAGTACCTGGTTTTTCGGCCCTTTTGGAACATCCCGCCATCGATCGCAAAAAAAGAGATCGTGCCGCACATGGCGGCGAACGCGGGCTACCTGGAATCGCACAATTACGAAACCGTGAACGGCAAGGGTGAAGCGCAGCCCGCCTCTGTCGCCGCCGTCGAGCACAGCACCGTCATGGTGCGTGAAAAGCCCGGCCCCAGGAACTCTCTCGGGCTGGTCAAATTCATGTTCCCGAACCCGTTCAACGTCTACCTGCACGACACCAACGCGCATTATCTCTTCCAGCGCACCCGCCGCGATTACTCCCACGGCTGCGTCCGCGTGCAGGACCCACCCAAGCTCGCCGAGTGGCTGCTGCGCGACAACAGTAAGTGGGACGCCGACACCATTCAGCAGACGATGAACGACGACACCGTCATTAACAAAACCGTCTCGCTCGGCGGCAAGTCAGTCCCCGTCCTGCTCTTCTACGGCACCGCCTATTTCGACAACGGCGAAATGCACTTCTTTAAAGACCTGTACAACTACGACGACGACCTCGAAAAAGAGCTGCAACACGGCTACCCGTTCCAGCACAAACCCGCCCGCACCCGCGCCGAAGCCTCCGTCTAGCACTGCAAACCCGGTGGAACTGCACTTCGAGCATGTCTGTACTGATGTCGAACGACTGTGCCCCACCTTCGCCGCGCTTTTGCGGCTAAGGTGGGTTCGCGGCACTCGGTTCATTTCACAAAGGACAAGCCCTGGTGAGGTTCGGGCACGGCCCTGTATGCCTGCTTAAGATGTCGCCCTAGCTACCCGAGGGCGCGATACCGAAGGTAATGCTGATCGTCGCCCCGGCCTTCATATTTGTGCGACAAACGCGACATTTGCCTCAAAGCTGCAAGTATTCCTTCTCGGAACAAATTTTGATCCTTCGGAGATGCAAAGGAACTGCTGTCCTTGGCGCATCCAAACTGGTATGGCCGAAACCACACTCGATCCGAAAACCACCGCTGTCGTCCTCATCGACCTGCAGCACGGCATTTTGCAGCGGCAGCTCGCGCCATACAATCGCGAACAGATAGTTGAGGCCGCGAACCGCCTCACCGACGCGGCCCGCGCCGTCGGCGCGAGCATCATCTATGTCCAGGTCAGCCTGGGCGAAGCACCCGACGTACCTGTGGACCGGCCCACCTCACGGCCGCAGCAGACAGTCCCGCCGCAGATGCTGGAACTCGTGCCCGAACTCCACCGTCTCCCCGAAGACCACGTCCTGCTCAAACGTCAGCGCGGAGCCTTTTACGGCACCGACTTGGAACAAACCTTGCGTCGCCGCGGCATCCAAACCATCATCATCGGCGGCGTCTCCACCAATATCGGTGTCGAGTCCACCGCCCGCGAAGCCCACGATCGTCGCTACGCCCTGGTTTTCGCACAGGATGCCATGAGCAGCTCCAGCCCTGAGCTTCACCAGTTCGCTGTGGACAACATTTTCCCCATGTTCGGCCAGGTCCGCACCGTCAACGACATCGTTCTCGCCTTGCAACGCTGATGAGCCCTAGCTCCGAAAAGCCAAGCGACCGACGCCATACACATCAAGCGCCCGGAAGGGCACAGCTTCAGCTGTGCCATAAAATCGTCATGACTCCTGCAAGAAAACTCAATCTACTCACGGGTAAATCGACTCCAGCACGCGCGGCAAGGTCTGCTGCACGAATTCCCGCGAGTTCGCATTGCGGAAGAAGTGTGGCGCCTTCTCATCCAGCACCAGGTGCGCCAGGCCGTGCAGCATGGACAGGCTTGCAAGCAGGTCGGCCGCGTCCTCAAAGCGTTCCACCGTCAACATTTCTTTGCCACGATATGCAGCCGTCGCTCGCGTGACTCGCGTCGCCTGCCGGTCGGCACTCACCTTGTATCGCGGGTCGGTACGATCCACCAGGTCCTTGCGAAGCATGAGCCGGTAGTGCCCGGGATATTCCATCGCAAACCGGACAAATGCGAGCGCCACCGCACGCATGTCCTCGGCGGCGTCATCGGCTTGACCCGCAGCTTCCAGATGTTCATTCAGGCGATCAAACGCCAGAATCGCCACTTCCGTCAGCAAGCCCCGGGCACTGCCGAAATGGTGGGCAGGCGCAGCCGGGGAGACGCCCGCCCGCTTCGCCGCCGCGCGCAGAGAAAACTCCTCAATGCCGCTCTCTGAGATGATCTCGTCCGCAGCCTGGATCAGGGCGGCGCGCAGATCACCGTGGTGGTACGTGGGTCGCTTTTCCGGCATGGTTTTGAGCAGAGTGAACAGTGTTCAGATTTATCTAGACATCGTTCAGATAGACGCGTAGGGTGTCCCTGAGTGCACTCAACACTATCACGCAGGGAGTTTGTTCACATGAAAACATGGTTTATTACTGGAGCCTCGCGCGGCATGGGTCGCGTGTGGGCCGAAGCCGCGCTGCGACGGGGCGACCGCGTCACCATCACTGCCCGCAGCGTGGAGAGCGTCCGCAGTCTCGCCGAGCAGTTCGGCGAGGCCGCGTTCGTACTCGCGCTTGACGTCACTAAGCCCGACCAGGTGCGCGATGCTGTCGCACAGGCTCACGAACACTTCGGAAGGCTCGACGTTGTCCTGAATAACGTCGGTTACCCACTGGTGGGGACCGTCGAAGAGGTGAGCGAGGACGACGTGCGCGCTGTTTTCGACGCCAATTACCTGGGCACACTGCGCGTGATCCAGGCTGCCCTGCCCTTCTTGCGGCAGCAGGGCAGCGGCCACATACTGGGCGTATCCAGCACGCTGGGCCACGTGGCAATGCCCGTGATCGGCATGTATTGCGCGACGAAGTGGGCCTTTGAGGCGCTGCACGAGAGCCTGGCGGCAGAGGTCCAGTCCTTCGGCATCAAGGTCTCGATCATCGAGCCCGGCGCCTATGCGACCGAGTTCGGCAAGCCCGGAACGGCCGGAATGGCCGCTCCGATGGAAGCGTATGCCGGTATCCGCAACGCGGTCTTCTCCGGCATGGGAACAATGGAGCGCGGCGATCCGCAGGCCACCGCCGAAGCTGTGCTGAAGCTGGTTGATGCGGATGATCCACCGCTTCGCCTGATACTGGGCAGCCATGGCCTGCCCCAGCTACGAGCGACGTATGCCTCTCGACTTGAGACCTGGGAAGCCTGGAAATCTGTGGCCAACCAGGCTCAGGGCGTTTCCACCACCATGGCCACACGCTGAACGAGAGCGGGTCGATACAGAGGCGGATCAATCTGTAGAAAGAAACGGGCAGAGCCATCGGCTCTGCCCGTTCTTCTAAACGTTAGCGCTTACGCCCGGTGACGGCGCCCGCGTCCGCGGCCGTGGCGTCCAGAACTGGCCAGCATTTGGCGTCCGCCAAACTGCCATCCGCGCACCGGTCCCACGTCAACGTGGACAAAATGGCTGATCGGGTAGTAACCCACCCCGCCCATGCCCAGGCTTAGCGCCGCATCGCGCAACGCCCGCGTACTGACGCCTGGGATCCGGATGTCGATGGCCTTTGAAAGCATGTGCTGCGAGTGCTCCGCCACGCCGGTTTCCGCGCTCCGCGTGCGCAGGAAATTGTTCGACCACGGCGTACGGTAACCGCAAACAATATCGATCGTCGCGTTAGGCCGGCCAAGCCGGACCAGCAAATTGTGCAGCAGATCGAATTCAAGCGGGTCGTAATGGGCAAGATCGTTGGTGCGATGATCACGCAGGAAGTGGTTCAGCATGTCGACACCATCCTGCAGGTACTGACCGTTCTGCTTGTACGCGACGTCGATCGATTCGCCGGTGTGCAGGTGGTGCAGCCGCAGGCGCATGGTTTGCATCAGGCTCGCCGGCCGGTGTGGCGGGAACGGGGCCGGTGTAGACGGAACGGAGTCGGCTTTCAACCCAGTGCCGATCAGGGCGGCGAAGGCGAGCGCAGCGAACGCGCGGGTCAGGCGGGGCAGGTTTTGCTTAAGGGTCAAACAAGAGCTCCAGATCGAGTGAGTGGCGCCGTGTGAAAGGCGGTTTGCAATGACCATTGCCGAACCGCATTGCCAGACTAAGGAGACTCTACCGGAATCCTGAATACAACCCAATACCCTAAAGGGGGCATCTAGTGCGCCACCTGTGGTCAAACTGCGCCAGGGTCGCGCCAGAGATTCACCTTTTCTTCAAGGTATGGAACACCCCGCGCACCTCTCACAGCATCACTTTACTGGTCGGGCAACGCGGTCATGCCGCATTGGGCACAGGCCGCGAATGGAGGAAACATGAACCTAAAACATGCAATGCTTTCGTCTGCACTATTGGTCTCAATGGCCGCGCCGGCAGTACCGGCCATGGCACAGGATACGTATCAACACCACGGCATCGGCACTGGAAGAGGCGCTCTGATCGGTGGCGCAGGTGGCGCGGGTATCGGCGCTTTGGCCGGTGGCGGCAAGGGTGCTCTGATCGGTGGCGCGTTGGGCGCCGGTGGCGGCGCTCTGGTCGGTCATCACAACGCGTCGGTACATCACCGGCACTATCGCGAGCGCCACGGGTACTATTCGCACCGTAACTCTCGACGCTATTAGGCTGCGATCTCGCGACTCGTGGAAGCATTCCACCGCGGAAACGGCCTGCGCCAGCAGGCCGTTTCATTGCATGCAGAACTCTGTTCCTGGACCGCGGTTCGGGCTCACATCTAAGTGCGTACTTACACGAAACTGGCATCTTCCGAGGGCGCCTGAAAAAGGTGCTTCGGACTTCTCCGCTCAACGCTGCTTACCAGATGTGACGATCGTCCTCGCGCCTCCCCTGGCTTTCGCTCGGCTGGGCTGCGGGGGCGCGTGAAGGAAGCTTTTGCAGCTTTGTTGCCCGCGTTCCGACCGACGTGGTCATGGGCCGCTGCAACGAGTGGCCGTTCCTCTCGCTTTCCGTCCACGCCTTCCAGGTTTCATTGCCGCGAGCCACGCGCGCGCTTTGTGACCGGGGCGGCAGAGCAAGCGCGGCGGTCAGGAAATAACCGTACTGCCGCTGGTTGCAGCGCATGCACCGCATGGGATAGCGAAGCAGCAGAAGCTCGCGCAGATCGTGGATGCGGACACGCGACCGGCGAAATTTTGTGTTGGTGCAGAACGCACAGCCGATCACACCGTCGGCGATGCTCATGGTCGGCGCGGCGCTATACGGCTCAATGTGAGCCTTGTATGCACTTTCCTCGACGGTGGTCACCATGGGTGTGTTGGGGTCGGGCGCGAGAGGCTGTGGTTCCGGCATCCAAGGTGCTCCTTTTCCACCGAATGAACTCAATCAGGCTACGGCCACGACGGGTTTGCTGCAAGCGACCTGAGGGAAGTGCTGTGTTACTCCGATTCTGGATCGAAGAGGCCCAGCGTGGTGCGTGGCACGGCGGACTTTGCGGCTGAGCGCGGCGCGAGGTGCAGACCGCGCTGCGGCGACTCGGGCCTGGGGCGATTCCGATCGCGCATAGGTGCGTTGCCGGCAGGGCGTTCTTGAGCGGCCGGGCCGGTGAGCAAATCGCTCAGATCGCGCAGACCGGCGCGAATGCGCTCAAGGTTGGGCTCGCTGGAACTGTCCTTTTCCGGCTCACGCTGCGGAGCAGAGGCGCTCGATGCTGCCGGCTCCTTACGCCGCTGGCGGGTTTGCAGGAACTGGCGCGCGCCCGGAATGGTGTAGCCGTGTTCGTACAGCAGGTGTTTGATCTCGAAGACGAGTTCCACGTCGCGGCGGCGATACAGGCGCTGCCCGGTGCCGCCTTTGCCGACTTTGAGCTGCGGAAACTCGGTTTCCCAGAAGCGCAGCGTGTGCGTTTCGACGCCTAGTAGACGGGCGACCTCGCCGATGCGGAAGTAGAGCTTGTCCGGAATGACAGGATCACGAGAAGGCGGGACATTGCGGGCTTCAGACACGCTCGACTCCTGTGACGTGCTTGGGGCGGACGCCCTGAGTATATTCCCGGGTGGCACGGTGTACCCACCCCTCCCCCACTTTTTCCAAGTTCTTCTTGCGGAAGAGCTTAGCCGCGAGATGCAGCGCAAGTTCCTGATTCCGCAGGTACTTAGGGGTAAGTTCTTGATTGTGCAAGGAATAAGCGGTGTTGCACAAGAATTGGTGCACCCGCTTTTCTGGACGGCTGCGTTGAAGCGGTTGAAGCTCCGCGCAAATATGCGCGGAGCGGATTCCAAGCAAAAAAAGGCCCCACGCATGTGGGGCCTCGCTCAATGGACAGGAACAGCGGACGCGGTGGAGGACCACTCGAAGCGCCGATGCCTCCGGTAGGGTCCCTCTCCCTGAGGGGAAACCCTGAAACTTACTCCGTCGGCCCTACGTGTAGTGCTCTCTTAGTCAGCTACACCATAGAGTGCGCCTGCTTTGCGGGAGTGTCAAGGTAGATTCCCGAAAGATTTGCACAATTTTGTGTGCTGTGAACGCCTTGGTTGAGCGCAGCAGCTTTTCCACCGAGGAGCACCCTACTCAGACTTTGCGCGGACGCGCATGCTGCCGCACACTGCCCGGACGAGCACGCTGCGCTGCACATCTCCAGATCACGGCGGCAAATGAGAAGGCCGGGGCTGGTTGGCCCCGGCCTTTCGTTGCTGCGGATGTTCCGTGCTTAGAAGGTGAACCGTCCGCTGAGGCGAAGGACACGGGATGCATTGGATCCTGTGATCTGGCCAAAAGTCCCGGGCGAGTTAATGTTTGCCCCAGGGTTGGCCCACTGCGGTGTGTTGGTGGCGTCAAAGGCTTCGCCGCGAAGGACAAAGGTGTATTCGCGCCAGATGGGGAAGTTGCGGCTGATGCCGAGATCCAAGTTGAAGAGGCCGGGACCACGCAGCGAATTGCGACCGACGTTGCCGTTCTGCAGGTTCGCACCCGAGCCGTAGACCGAGGTCACGGTGGCGAAGCTGCCGTTATTGACGAAGTACTGTGGGTAGTTCGGGTTGGTGCCGTTGTATTTCACACCGTTCACGGTTGGTTTGCTGAACTGGTACGGAACGACGGTATCGCCGTTGCCGCTGGTGGAACTATCGGTCAACTGGAAGGGCGTGCCGCTGTCATAGATCAGAACGGTGTTCAGGTCGAAGTTGCCGACGATGCGTCCGAGAATACCGCTGGACAAGAACTGCCGGCCCGGGCCGATGGGAAGCTGGTAGTTCGTCCAAAGGGAGTTCACGAAAGTCCGGTCGAAGCCGCTGTTGGCATAATTGCGGCTGAAGAGCGGCAGCGAGTTGAAGGTGACGGTGCCGGGGGTGCTGTTGGTGTCGTAGGTGTTGAGCGTGTGCGACCAGGTAAAGGCGTAGCCGAACTGGATCGACTTGAAGGTGCGCTCGTTCAGCGAGAACTGCAAGCCCGAGTAGTTGACGGTGCCGAACGGGAAGAAGTCGTAGATGGTGTTCACATTGCGGCGAGCGCCACCCGTCGCATTTGCATTTGCGAAGATGGGGCGGGTGTTGGAGCCGAGATTGCTGACAAAACCGGAGTTGATGTCGCGGCCGGCGACCTGGCGGACCTGGTGTGTGCCCACATAACCAATGGTTGCGACCAGGCCCTTGGCCAGATCACGGTCGAAGAAGAGATTCCAGGTTTCGACGTAACCGCGACGCCACTTCTGCGGCGAGAAGACGGTGCCGTAGTTATACGGCAGAGGCACAACACCGCTGCTGATGTCTGGCAGGACGACGGGCGGAACGCCGATCGGTAGAGTCGAACCGGGCACGACGTCGTTGGTGGCACTGAGGGCGGCGGCCGGCGTGTATTGGGTGGTGAAGGTGCCGAAGCCGGTCTGGCTGAGGGTAGTGAGGGCCGGATAAGCGTCGCGGTAGAAGCGGTAGTTTTCTGGATCGACGGTGATGCCCGCACCCGAGCGGATGACGGTTTTTTCATTCACGCGGTAGTTGATGCCGAAGCGGGGAACGAGCTGTCCTTTGCCGACATCGACACCGGTGTCCGTGGGAACATTGCCACGGCCACCGATGAGGGTGTTGCCGCTGGTGGGGTCATAGCGGAAGACACCGGTGTGATCGCGGGTGGCGAACGGATAGTACTCATAGCGTACGCCGTAGTTGATGGTCAGATCGGCGCTTGCCTTCCAGGTGTCCTGCGCGAAGAAGCCGAATTCCGACCAGCGCGGGCCGTTGGGCTGGAAGAGCTGGACTGTCTTGGCGACGTTGTTGGGCAGGCCGAGCAGATTGTCGGCGATGACGCGCGCGAAGTTTGGAGTCTGCGCGCCGCCGCTGCCCCCATTCAGGCTGGTGACGCCACCGGAAAAGGTGAACTGGCCGCGCGGACCGGCAGCATTGGTCTGCAGGTGATTGATGGCGGAGTGCGTGTATTCGCCACCGAAACGATAGCTGTGATTGCCATGGACGTAGGTGGCGTTCAGGTTGCCGACGTACTGGTAGTCGCGGAAGCTGAACGGGTTGGACTGCAGATAGTTGCCGAAGCTGCTGAGGCCCTGGCTTTGCACGAAGCCGGGCAGGCCAGACTGGAAGGTGGTTGCACCGTTGGTGCCGGGAATGCCGAGCAGATTCAGACCCAGATTGGTACCCACGTCGGGCGCCTGCGCGGCGAGATCGATGCGGACGACGCCAGCGTTGGCGTCGATGAGGAAGTTGTTGGAAAAAGTGTGGGTCGCACCCAAGCCGATATTTTTGATGTTGCCAGGAGCGGTGCCGGGCTGGCCACCGTCCCAGGTGTTGCCGATAGCGGCCCCGAAGTACGGTGGATCCACGATGTTGGAGCGGAGCAGAGAATAGCGGCCGAAGAAGGTGGTGCGATCGGTCGGGTTCCAGTTGATCTTGGTGTCGTACGTGCCGCGGTCAAAGGCGAGGATCGCTCCACCGGCGTAATTGGCCGTTCCCGCCTGCGACGTTTCGGTGGGGATCAGCGAGAGGATCTTCAGGGCCGGCGCACTGAGACGGTTTTGCGGGATGATGTTGCCTGCGAAGGGAGTTCTGCCCATGCCAGCTGCATTGCCGGTGAGCGGATCGTAGATGACTGCCTGTGCCGCAGTGAGACCGTAGGCGCTGGGATTCCGAAGAAGCGCGCTGAAGTCGCCGCCACGGAATTGGGTCAGGGGAACGGTTTGCGTGCCGTTTTTGTACTGGCGCAGCGAGGTCTTGTTGTAGTTAAAGAAGAAGAACAGCTTGTCCTTGATGATGGGACCGCCGATGTTGCCGCCGTACTCGTTGTAGATGTTTTTAGGAACGACCGGCGTGGCGGAGGCGCGCACGAAATAGTTGCGAGCGTTGAACTGCGAAATGGAGTTGTATTCCCAGATGCCGCCGTGAAAGTGATTGGTGCCGCTTTTGACGACGAAGTTTGCGGCGATGCCGCCGGCGGCGCCCTGCTCTGCGTTGAAGGAGCTGGTGACGACGTTGACCGACTCGATGGCATCCTGGGGCGGGATGTAGGCGGCTTCAGACTGGAGCCAGGGATAGTTCACGGCCGCGCCGTCAATTTTGATGTTGTTGATGGTGTTGGCCACGCCATTGGCGTTGATGGCTTCGTTACGGCCCGGGTTTCCGGCCTGCGAGTTCATCTCCTGCGGCGGCGGCACGCCGGGAATGAGGCGGAAGAGGTTCTCAGGATTGCGGCCCGCGGAGCCGGCGGTCGGCAGCTGATCGACCTGACGCGAACTGATTTCATAGCTGACGTCGGCGCGGTCGGTCTGGAGCGCGGGCGGTGCAGTACTGACATCCACGGATTGGGTCACGCCGCCGACGGTGAGTGCGGCGTCGACGCGCTTGGTCTGGTTGACAGCGATGGGCACGTTCTTGGTTTCGGAGGTGCCGAAGCCAGTACCAGCGATGGTGACGGTGTAGTTGCCCTGGGGGACGTCGGTGATCTGATAGTTGCCGGAGTTGTCGGTGGTCGCGTTCCGGGTGAGGCCGGTTGCGGTGTTGCTGATGGTAACGGTCGCGCCGGGTACGGCGGCGTTGGACGCGTCGGTGACATTGCCGGTCAGGGTGCCGTAGAGCACCTGGGCGTGCACGCAGCTGAGAGCGAGCATGGGCAGCGCGAGCACGGCGGCGGTACGCAGAGCAGGGCGCTGGGAGCGCCGGGAAAATGGGTCAAACATGTGGTGCCTCCAAAGGTTTGCAGCAGAAATCTTCTAACTTGATTCGCGCGCCGAACTATAGCCAGCGCCTCCGATCACTGTCAAGGCGTTGCGCTCTGGGAAATGCAGGAATTTTGGGCATTTCCTGGTTTTGGGCATCGAACCGTTTTTACTGCCGAAGAGTTTATGAAACTTTTCCCAATCGATTTCCGTCCCGCGCGGCCGCGAAGAAGGCCGGATGGCGGCCTGTTCTGAGGAGCGCAAGTCGTGCCGGCGGCAACAACCGGCTTACGCGCGGGACTACAACTAAAGGAGGAGGAGCCACGCGAAGATGGCAATTTTGCCGGGCCGCTGTTCCAGGCGCCGGGCCAATCGCGCCGGTATCGGCTAGCGGAGCAGGCGCATGCTGAGGCGGAAAAGCTGCTCGAAATCGTTGTGGAGGGTGAGCTCGGTGTCGCCGTGGGACTTGAGGGCACCTTCCACTGCTTTTTGCGCGGCGGGGCGGCTGTAGCCGAGGTTGACCAGGGCGGAGAGGACGTCGTCGGCCGCGGGGGTGAGCGCGGTGGCCTGGGGCGTGGCGGGGGTGGGTGCGGCGAAGCTGTCGAGCTTGTCCTTGAGCTCGAGGACGATGCGCTCTGCGGTTTTCTTGCCGATGCCGGGGATGCGGGTGAGCAGAGCGTGGTCGGCACCGCGGATGGCGGCGGCGAGGGCGTCGGCGCGGATGCCGGAGAGCAGCGTGATGGCGAGCTTGGGGCCGACGCCGGAGATGGTGATAAGTTTTTCGAAGAGGAGCTTTTCGGCGGGGTCGAGGAAACCGAAGAGGGCGATAAGGTCTTCGCGGACCTCGGTATGGATGTGGAGGGCGACGGCGCTGCCCTGCTCCGGGAGGGCGGTGTAGCACTGCACGGAGGTGCTGACGTCGTAGCCGACGCCGTTGCAGTCGACGACCGATCGGTTGGGCGATTTGGAGAGCAGGGTGCCGCGAAGGTAGGCGATCATTCGTCTGGGCTAGCCGCGGCGGCGGTAGAGGATCTGGAAGGTGTAGCCGGGGTTGGGCGGATAGAGCGCGTGGACGGCGCGAAGGCGGGCGGCGAGCGCGGGCGGTGCGAGCAGGGGGTATTCGCGCTCGCGGAGGTCGGCATAGTCGAAGTCGAGAAAGACGGCGAGCAGGTAAATGGCGACCGCGTCCGCGAAGGCGGCGTGCTGGTAGTCGCGGAGGGCCTGCGCCTTTTCGGCTGGCGTGGTGGACGCGGGTGGACGCGGCGGGACGGGTGCGGTGGAGCGTGGACGCGTGGAGCTGTCTGCGCCGTGGTCGGCCTGTGGGCCGAAGGCGGCGGAGCGGTGCTCGAAGGCGTCAATGGAGGTTTCGCCACGGACGCCGGCGGCGGTTTGCTCGGCGAGCAGGTCGCCGAAGGAAGCAGGCATGCTGGCGATGTCGACCAGGTCGTGGGCGATGTTGATGAAGAACTCAAAGGCGAGCGCGAAGCTGTCGTGGTGCAGACCGGCGGAGAGAAAGACGTAGTCCTCCCCGCGGACCTCGGCGTTGCGATGGCAGATGGCGCGCTCGGCAAGCTCGGGGGTGGCCTGGAGCGCGATGAGGGTGGGGTCGTTGCTCTGGAAGGCAGCGTCGGCGGCGTCGTTGCCGCGGAGGCGCGCGCCGGACAGCGCGAGCGGCACAAAGGCGTAGGTGGTGCGCACGAGCGAGCCGGCCAGGGCGGCGGGCACGGCGTTGACCAGGCGCAGCACCGCTTCCGCCGAGGTGTGCGATGCATCCGGGTGCCCGTTGCCGATGCTTTGCCCGAGCAGGGCGTAGCGCAGGCCGTTGGCAGCGGTGTGACGCTGAAGCTGCTCGGCGGCAGCTTCGGCGGACAGCAGTTGGGATTCGAGAACGTTTGCCACCGAGGCGTATTCTAAATGGAGCATGCCACAGCCTGACCGCACGTTTGCACCGGGATATGTCAACTACACGGGACCGCGCCTGTTTGGGGCGCCGATCGGCGACCTGAGCGCGTTTCAAACGGTGCTGGGAACGCTGGCGATCGGCGTTGCGAGCTTTTTCGCGGCGACGTTTTTCGGCATTCTGGGCGTGTCGGTGATGAGCATCGCACGACACCGGATGCTGGATTACAGCATCGCGTACAAGTGGGTGGGGCTGCCGGTGGGCCTGCTGATGCTGTTTGGGACGGGGCTGTACCTGGGCTCGATCCTGATCCGGCGGGTGACCGGCGAAGGGCGATAGACACTTAGGTGTGGCGTTTGGAAGGGCAGGGGTAACTGCTTGGTGGGCCAACGCCTGCAAACGGTTACATTTGGTCTGGTTCGTTCTGATTTCATGGTGAACAGGGCTCCCGTCTTCTGGTTTAATCAAAACGGTTCAACTATGCCTTCTCAGTCAGAGTCTGCCGAAAGCCGCTCCAAGCAAGCCAGCGGTGTGGTGTCGCTACGCACGCTGTCGGCGCACCTGGGCCTGTCGGTGGCCGCGATTTCACGTGTGCTGAGCGGTTCGCCGGCGGCGCGGTCGATTCCGCCGGCAACGCAGGAGCGTATTTTTGCGGCGGCGCGTGAGCTGAACTACCGGCCAAACCTGCTGGCGCGGTCGCTGCGACGCGGACAGTCGACCAGTGTGGGCGTGTTGATTCCGGACATGTCCGAGGGGTACTCGGCGCACGTGCTGGCGGGAATCGAGGAGACGCTTTCCGCGGCGGGGTACGTGCTGGTCATGATCACGCACCACCACCGGGAAGAGGTGCTGGCCAAGTCGGAACGCATCTTTGCCGAGCGAGCGGTGGACGCGGTGATCCTGGTGGGGACGACGCTGCAGTTGTATGGGACGACGCCAACGGTGACGGTGTCTTGCCCGGACCCGCATCCGCACGTAACGAACATTGTGCTGGACCACGCTCGCGCGGCGGAGCTGGCGTTGCGGCATTTGCACGGGCTGGGCCATCGCAAGATCGCGGTCATTAAGGGGCATCCGGTGAGCTCGGACACCGAGGTTCGCTGGCGGTCCATTGAGCGGGCCGCCGCGGCGCTGGGCCTCCCGCTGCCGCCGGAGCGCGTGGTGCAGATGGACGAGGAGCTGCAGACGAACGAGCCCGGCTACCGCGCCACGCGGAAGCTGCTGGGCCAGAGCCGTGATTTTTCCGCGGTGTTCGCGTTTAACGACGTGTCCGCGATCGGGGCCGTGGCCGCGCTGCAGGATGCGGGGTTGAGCGTTCCGGAAGACGTGTCGGTGATGGGCTTTGACGACGTTGCCTTTGCCCGCGTGCACCGGCCTTCGCTGACGACGGTGCGCCAGCCGCTGCACCAGATGGGCGTGATGGCCGCGAACGCGGTACTGGACCAGTTGAGCCGGTCAGGCGAAGCGCACACCGCCGCCGTGGAGGTGGTAGTGGAGCCGGAACTGATGGTGCGCGCGACCACGATGTCCGCGGCCGTTTGCGCAGTGGCTGCGGCGGCGTAGCGCCGGGCGGGTTGCGCGCGCACCGCACTGTTCGTTCGTAAATCTGGGGATTGCACCGCACGAACTGGATGTTGCGCGGACTGCCGCCAGCTTAGTGTGAGTGCATGCACAGAATCCATGATTCAACGATGCCTGCGTACCGAACTCCGACGATGCTGCGTAACACCCACGATGAGAACAGCGGACGCGCAGATGAAGACCGGAGTGGCGGCGTGAGCGCGGCGGGAACGCAGGGAGAGCAGCGGTGGGCGGCGGTGGCGGCGCGGGACCGGTCGCAGGACGGCAGCTTTGTGTACGGGGTGCTGACGACCGGCGTGTACTGCCGGCCGGGATGCGCGTCGCGGCTGCCGAAGCGGGAGAACGTATTGTTCTATGACACGGCGGCAAAAGCTGCAGCGGACGGACTGCGCGCGTGCAAGCGGTGCCTGCCGGATGAACGTGATGCGCGGGCGGTGGACGGGACGATTCGGCGGCTGTGCCGATATATGGAAACGCACCTGGACGAGCCCCTGCGGCTGAGTGATTTGGCGGCGCGGGCGCGGTTGAGCCCGTCGCACCTGCAACGGACGTTTCGCGCTGTGGTTGGGGTGAGCCCGAAGCAGTATGTGGACGCGCTGCGGATGGAGCGGTTCAAAGCGTCACTGCGTGGGTCGGAGGGCGGTGTGACGGATGCGATTTTTGACGCTGGGTATGGTTCGATCAGCCGGGTGTACGAGCGGGCGGATACGAGCCTGGGAATGACGCCGATGGAGTTTCGCGACGGTGGGGCAGGTGTGGCGATTACTTATGCGGGCCTCGCGACGCCGATGGGATTGGCGATGCTGGGCGCGACGGACCGCGGGCTTTGCTTTTTGCAGTTTGGGGAGGGTGAGGCGGAGTTGTTGGGGCGGTTGCGGGCGCAGTATCCAGCAGCTTCGGTGTCGGCGATGCGGGAGCCTGCGCCGCCGGAGTTCGGGGCGTGGATCGGAGACTTGAACGCGTATCTGCAGGGGCGCGTGCCGGACCTGCGGCTGCCGGTGCATGTGCGGGCGACGGCGTTTCAGCAAATGGTATGGGAGTATTTGCAGCGGATGCCGGCGGGGCGTTCGCAGAGTTATCGCGCAGTGGCCGAGGCGCTGGGGCGGCCTACGGCGGCGCGGGCGGTGGCGCGCGCCTGCGCGTCGAACGTGGTGGCGCTGGCGATTCCGTGCCACCGGGTGGTGCGTGGGACGGGAGAGTTGGGTGGGTACCGGTGGGGGCTGGAACGGAAGAAAAGGTTGCTGGAGATGGAGCGGCGGGGTGGCGAGGGGCCTTTAGCCCCGGAGGTAGGAACGACGTGATCGACATGGACCGGGCTTTAGCCCCTGAGGTGATGGACCCTGCATCACCTCAGGGGCTAAAGCCGTCGATTTTCTTGCTGGTCGGCGAGCTATCTCGCGGCTGAAGCCGCTGACCTCAGAGGCTGAAGCCCGGGTCGGGAAGGGCGTTTATGGCACAGCAGAAGCTGTGCCCTTCCGCTTTTCTGGGGCCTAAGGAGATAGCTGAAGCTGTGATCTTTGGTTTGTGCTTGCGGCGACTTGGGATCGGGCGCTTTGCCCACGTTAGCCGCACAGAGCGCGGCGAAGGTGGGGCACGTAGAAGTGGGCGATGACGCGTTCGTGTTGCACTGTGCTACATCAGAGAAAAAGCAGGTCCTTCGCTTTGCTCAGGATGACAATGCTGAGGAGATGGCAAAGGACCAACGACGCTAGCCTGGTCACTTGACGTTGGCGAAGTCGGCTTCGGCGGTGTTGAGTTGGGCCGGTGTGGGCGCGGATGAGGTGAGGAGGATACGGTAGCGGAAGGTGGCGGTGCCGCCCTCCGGGATGGTGAAATTGTGCTCGGGGGCTTTCCCGTCGAAGATGTGGTCGCCGAGGGGGTTGGCGGCGAAGAGGCCGTAGCCGCGGGCGTGCCAGTAGGTGGGGAAGCCGGGGTTGCCGGGGTTGTCGAGGATGGCGATGGTCTCGGTTTTGCCGTCAGGGGTGGTGCCGGTAAGTTCGCACCAGGCGCCGCGGGTGGACCAGACCTTGTCGCCGGTGATGCCGGCGGAGGTGCGGTAGACGCCAGTTGCGCCGGTTGTGTCGGCGGTGTCGACCTTGGTGGGGCGGCCCTGGGCGTCATTAAAGGTGCCGCCCTTTTCGGTCGGGCTTTCCAGGAAGTGGGCGACGCGAATGCCGAGCAGGCCCTCCTTGTCGTCGTGGAAGGTGACGGGCTTGAGCGCGGTTAGGGTGCTGATGCGGTCGATGGTACGGGTGTTCCTGTCGGCGCGGAAGATGTAGGTGGTGCGCTCCTTGAGGAGATCGGTCCGTTTGCTGTCGGGGGCACTCGCGTCGCTGGAGTTGGCGGACCAGGTGGTTTCGACGGTGATCTCGCCTTCGTGCGGGCCGGATTTGGTGGAAAGCACCGGGCCCTGGTGGACCGAGCCCATCTTCGGTTTTTGCGCGGCGGGGATGGCCGAGGAGTTGTTCCAAAAGTCGAAGCCGTTGACATTGCCGTAGTTGAACCAGAGGCCGGCGTGGTGGGGGTGGTCGACGCGCTCGCCGGGGCGGGGTTCCAGGGGGAAGCCGCGGGTGACGGTGGTGCCGTCAGGCGCCATCAACGGATAGAGGACGGGCTTGTCGAGCGACTCGGGCCAGATATAACTGGTGAAGGGCTTGCCGTCGGCGGTGACGTCGATGCGGTGCTGGGCTTCGATAAGGGTGACGTTGATCTGGGCTTGGGCTTGTGTCATCCCGACCCCGAGCAGCATTGCCGCCGCGAGTAGAAATGCGGGTTTCGGTGCAAGCACCAAGTCCACTGCGCCCCACGATAAGGCTGTCCTGCTCCGGTCGAAATGACAATTTCGTTGCAGGCGGTCAGGCGACATGCTTGCCTCCGGCGACGACCTGTTGGGTTTTGTCGTCGAAGGTGACCTTGGCGCCGGTTTGCATGGCGGCAATGCACATGCAGAGGGCGACGGAGTGGGAGTAGCCGGCGTCGATGCTGGCGTTGGGGGTTTTGCGGGAGCGGACACACTCCATCCAGTTCTGCATGTTGGCGGAGGTCTGCGGGTCGGCGCCGGTGTTGGCGTCGTTGGAGACTTTTTCGGGGTTGCCGAGGTTGAAGTCCTTCAGTAGGAGGGGCTGCATGTGCATCTCGCCGGCGTACTTTGCGGTCAGGCCACCTTCGGACGAGACGAGTTGCTTGTCCATGTCAAGCGAGCCGCCGACGGAGCGGTAGATTTCCTTGACGCCGCCGGCCTCGTTCGTCTGGCGCGAGGAGTAGATGACCTGGAAGCCTTTGGACGGGTCGTCGAGCGGGCCGTAGTCGAAGACGGCGGTGAGGGTGTCCCAGTTGCGGCGGCCGTCGTGCCAGGCGTAGATGCCGCCATTGGCGACGACGGAGCGCGGATGCGGGTAGCCGGTGAACCAGTGCACGGTGTCGATCTGGTGGACGAGCCACTGGTCGGGGATGCCGGAGCTGTAGGGCCAGAAGAGGCGGAACTCGAGGTACTTGCGGGCGTCGAAGGGTTCGAACGGCTGGTTAATGAGGTAGCGCTTCCAGTCGGTGTCCTGCTCGTGCAGAAGCGGGACGACGTCAGGGCGACGCCAGCGGCCGGGCTGGTTGACGTTCCACGTCATCTCGACGGCGACAATGTCACCGAACTCGCCGGAGTGGATGTATTCGTAGGCGCGCTGGTAGGA
This sequence comes from Terriglobus sp., assembly GCF_965201105.1. Lineage (GTDB taxonomy): Bacteria > Acidobacteriota > Terriglobia > Terriglobales > Acidobacteriaceae > Terriglobus. Next base: position 4,074,590 of record NZ_OZ241741.1, on the reverse strand, counting down.
AGGCGTGGAGCGGCGCTGGGTGCCGACCTGCACGATTTGGCTGGATTTGTGGACGGCGTCGCGGAACATGCGGGCATCGGCCATGGTGTGCGCGGTGGGCTTTTCGACGTAGGCGTCGCGGCCGTGCTGGACGGCTTCGGTGCCGTGGTGCGCGTGCTGGAAGTCGGCGGTGGCGACCAGGACGGCGTCGACATCCTTGCGGGCGTAGAGCTCGTCGGTGTTGCGAACGGCTTCGAGAGTGCCGCCGCCCATCTTCTTCTGAACAAAGGCGACGCCGTCGTCGCGGCGCTTGTTCCAGATGTCGCAAACGGCGACGAACTCGAAATTCATCTGCTTCGAGCGCTGGAGGAAGGACGGGATGAGCGCCTGCCGCATGCGGTCACCACAGCCGACAATGGCGGTGCGGACGCGGTCGTTCGCGCCGGGAATGGCGGCGTAGGAGCGGGCGGTCCAGAGCGAGGTGGCAGCGGTGGCGAGGCCGGCTTGCTTGAGAAAGGTGCGGCGGGTGGTGTCGCTCATGGAGTCCCCTCGGGGGCGAAAGCCTGGGTTATTTGGGTAGGCGGAAGAGTATGGCTGAAGTCATGCTCTTCTGAAGACATGCTCGTTCAATGTATTGCCGGATCACCCACCTTAGCCGCAAAAAACGCGGCGAAGGTGGGGCACGATGTTTGGAGAGATGTAGGTAGTGCTTGTGAACCTTCTTTACGCACACATGTTCTACGGCTGTCGCCAACAATGCAGGTTTCGGTGCAAGCCCCTGTTCCCTCCGGGTTAGAAGGTGAAGCGGCCAGCGAGCTGGAAGATGCGCGGATCAGAGGCACTGTTGGCGTAACCAAAGGTAGACCCGTTGGGGTTGCTGGTGTTGAAGCCGTTTAGGTTGGGATGGTTGAGCACGTTGAAGCTTTCCAGGCGAATCTGGAGGCGGAGGCGTTCGTAGACGTTGAAGTTGCGCGCGAGCGACACATCGATGTTGTAGTAGTTCGGGGCGCGCAGAAAGTTTCTGGGCAGGGTGCCGTAGGTGCCGGTCGACGGCAGGGCAAAAGCGGCCTTGTTGAAGTAGAAGCGGTTGCCTCCGGTGGCACGGCTGGTGACCTTGGTGCCGCTGAGGACGGCGACACCGGGAACGAGGTTTGGACGGTCGTTGACCTGACCGGTCAGCGAGATGTCAGAGGCAGAGCTGACGTTGATAGGCGTTCCGCTGGTGAGGCGAATGTAGGGGGCGATCTGCCAACCGTTGACCAGGGCGGCGGAGATGCCGTGCAGCCGGCTCACCTTGCTCTCCGTGATGAAGGTCACGTTGGCGATGTGGCGGACGTCGTAGCCGCAGACGCTGTAGTCGCCGTGCGGATTGCTGCTGTTTTGCAAGCTGGAACCGGCGATGTCGCCCTGGTTATCGACCAGGTCCATGCACTTGGACCAGGTGTAGTTGGCGAGGAAGTTGAAGTTGCCGGAGCGGTGCTGGACGGTAAAGATGCCGCCGTTGTAGTTGGAGTAGCCGTGGTCGTCAATGACCGTGAAGGTGGGGCTGTAGAGCAGGCCCTGTGACGGATTGACGCGGGAAAGCGCTGTGCGGGCGTTGGTGTTGGCGGTGCCCGTGTTGGAGCAGGGCGCACCGGGGGCGGGCAGGTTGGTACCGGTGAGTGGACCGCAGGAACCGGCTATGCCCGTGGAGACACCAGGGATGAAAGTGGCGTGGTAGGGATAGGTGCCGATGTACTGATGAATGTTGCGGTTGCCGAGATAGTTGGCGGAGAAGTTCCAGCCGCGGCCCAGTTCCTGCTGCACCGATGCGGTCCACTGATAGATGGCCGGTGTGCGCGACCCCGGCTTCATGACGACGTACTGGCCGGTGGTCGGGAACGTAGCGGTGGCGTTTGGCGGAAAGATGCCGGGGAACGGGTCGGTGCCGTTCCCGTAGACGGACCACGGGTTGGCGAACGGGATGTTACCGGTGAGATCGATCTCGTTGGTGTAGGGCGGATTGGTGGTCTGACGCTGGTTCAGGTAGAGCGGCGGCGTGTCATACATGATGGCCCCACCGAGGCGAAAAACCGTGGTGGGATGCGCCTGATAGGCGAGACCGACACGCGGTGAAAAGTTGTTGAGGCGGTTATTCACCATGGCTTTGTTGATGCCGGTGTCGCCGGGGAAAAGGGTGCCGGCGGGCGCGAGTGGAAAGCGGGCAGAGCGCGTGTTGTTTACGAACGCGTTGTAGTCAAAGGTGCTGCCGCGGCCGTAGCGATCGGCCTGGAAGAGCAGGGGCTCATACCGAATGCCGTAGTTCAGGGTCAGCTTGTCCCGAACGTGCCAGGTGTCCTGGGCATAGCCGGAGAAGATGTTCTGGCGGAAGGCGGTCTGCTGCGAACGGCTCTGGCCGAAGCTCTGCACGCGGCCGGTGAGGAAGTCGATCATGCCCTCGCCGACGTTCTTGTTGTTGACGCCGCTGAGCTGGCCGTTGAAGGTATATTGGCCGTTCTGCAGGTAGCCGGCGTTGGTATTGTCGGCAGCGCGAATGTACTCGGCGCCGAAAGCAAAGGCATGCTTGCCGTGCTGGTAGTCGATATCGTCGGAGAAATCTTCGCTGTTGGAATTGAAAAAGCCGGGCGAGCAGGTGCCGCAGCCGCCGGACGGGCCATTGCTGACGCTGAAGCGGAAGTCGACGGGGACATACAGAAAGATATTGACGCCGACGTTGTTGGCGTTAATACCGCCGGATGTTGGTCCGCGATTGTCGCGACGGCGTGCCCACGTGGCGTGGAAGGTGTTCACGACAGTAGGCGAGATGTTGAAGATGTCGCCGAAGGTGGCCGTTTGCACGCGCTCGTCGTTGCCGGCGGTGGTGGTCAGCAGCAGATTGGTCGGCGAGTAGTAGTTCGGCTGCTTGTAGTTGGTGATGAAGTAGCGACCGAACATGGTGTGGCGCTGCGAAATGTTCCAGTCGATGCGGCCGATGTACTGATCTTCCTGGTTGTTCGCGGGCAGGGCGACACCGACCAGGCCGAACGGATCTTCCTGGGACAGCGGCAGCATCTTGATGACGTTGAGTGCCTGGGGTGAGTAGGTGCTGGGGTCGACCCGGCGGTAGCCGGCGGTGCCGGGCGTGGTGTTGATGCGCTGGCCGTTGGATGGGTTCACCAGGTTAGAGCCGTCTGCCGCGTTTTTGCTGCAGGAGCCGCCCATCTGGCTAAAATCGCCGGCGAGCTCCGCGGGTGTGGGAAGGCAGTAGGTGCTGCCGTTGCCAACCTGGCGGTTGCGCGTGCCTTGGTAGCCGCCGAAGAAAAACAGCTTGTCCTTGATAATGTGGCCGCCAAAGGTGCCGCCGAACTGGCTTCGCTTGAGCGTGTCGCGCACCGGGGCACCGGTCTGCTGGTTGACCGAGAAGAAGTTCGTCGCGTTGATGATGTTGTTGCGCAGGAACTCAAAGGCGGAGCCGTGCCAGTCGTTGGTGCCGGAGACGGTGACGGCGTTGATCAGCGCGCCCGGGTGGATGCCGTTGCGGGCGGGCAGCGAGTTGGATTCGACGGAGAACTCGCGCAGAGCGTCAGGAAACGGGAACGGCAGGTTGGTATTGGTGAAGTTGTCGGTGTGGTAACCACCGTCCAGCACGTAGTTGTTGTAGTTACCCTGGCCGCCGGCGATGGAGATAACGGTGGAGCTGGCGTAGTTCTTGGAGGTCTGGATGTCGTTGGCAGGCGGCGTCACGGCACCACCTGTGATCAGGGCCAACTGGGTGGCCTGACGGCCGTTCAGCGGAAGCTCGTTGATGCGGGTCTGATCGACGACCTGCTTATAGTTGACGGTCTCGGTTTCTAGGGCCGCGACGCCTGCCTCGACGGTGACGGTCTGGGATTCGGAACCGATGTTGAGCGTGGCATCTACGGTGGCGGAGTTTCCGACTTCAAGAATGCCGCGCTGCTGGAATCCGGAGAAACCCTGGGCGGTGACCTTGATGCTGTAGCTGCCGACGGGCACGTTGGGGATGGAGTAGTCGCCGGATCCCGAGGATGTGACGGTGCGCTTAGCACCTGTATCCGTGCTGGTAAAGACGACCTGCGCATTGGGAATGGCGGCACCGGTGGAGTCCTTGACCGTTCCCTGAACGCTGGCGGTGCCGGCGGCCTGGGCGCGCAACGCGGCGGGGGTGAGCAGCGCGGCTATGGTGAACACGCCGGAGAACAGGGCGGCCGGCATGGCGGCAACACAAACGGAAGCCAGCAGGGTGCGGTGCGTCCGGCGTTCTTGGATGATGGACATGGCTTGGGAAACTCCTGAGCGGGCGAACTGCCGGCGGAGCGGCGCGGGTTCGCGGCGAAACGTTTTTGTCTTTCTCGGACAGCGGAAAAGTACGGGCAGCGTGCTACGGCTGTCAAGCGGCATATTCCCCACCTGCAAATGTTCCCCATTGGCACGTTAGCGCTAACGCGGCACAACGCGCGTTGCATAGAGGGAGCTTTTTGCAGGCACCGTGGTTCCGGAGTTGACAGGCCGCGACGGGCGCTTTGGCTACACTGAAAGCTATGCCCACGATCAAAGCGGTTCGCGGAACGCGCGACCTCCTGCCGCCTGAAACTGCCCTGTGGAACCGCGTGGAAGCGGTGGCGCGCGATGTGTTTCGCCGTTACGGCTTCCACGAGATCCGCACGCCCGTGCTGGAGGCCACGGAGCTGTTTGCGCGTGGCGTGGGCGAGGAGACGGACATTGTCTCCAAGGAGATGTACACGTGGGAGGACCGGGCGCGCGCCCAGAGTGAGAAGGCGCAAAGCCTGACGCTGCGGCCGGAGAACACGGCGGGCGTGGTGCGCGCCTACATTGAGCACAAGCTGGGCGACACGGGGCAGTTGCAGAAGCTGTACTACATTGGCCCGCAGTTCCGGCGGGAGCGTCCGCAAAAGGGGCGCTACCGGCAGTTCTTTCAAATCGGCGCGGAGGTGATTGGGCCGGCGACGGCGGGTTCGGAGTCGCCGCTGCGCGATGCGGAGGTGCTGGAGATGCTGGCCGCGCTGCTGGACGCGTTGGAGATTCCGCGGGCGTCGGCGGAAAACGAGTTTCGCGGATGGCGGTTGCAGTTGAACTCGGTGGGGTCGAGCACGGACCGGCCCCGGTATGTGGCGGCGTTGCGCGAGGCATTGGGGCCGGTGAAGGACCGGATGTGTCCGGACAACCAGCGTCGCGCGGAGACGAACCCACTGCGGGTGCTGGATTCCAAGGACGTGGAGGATCAGGAGATCATCGACGCCCTGCCGAAGATTGCGGATTATCTGGATGACGCTTCCAAGGCGCATTTTGCGGCGGTGTTGGATTCGCTGGACGCGTGCGGTGTGCCGTACACGGTGAACCCTCGGCTGGTGCGCGGGCTGGATTACTACACGCGCACGACGTTTGAGTTCACGGTGAACCTGGGGCTGGGCACGCAGAATGCAATGCTGGGCGGCGGCCGGTACGACGGGCTTTCGGAGATGCTGGGTGGGCCGCGCGCGCCGGGGATCGGATTTGCGATTGGCGAGGACCGGTTGATTCTGACGCTGCAGGCGCTGGAGGAGGCGCGTGCGGCTGCGGCAGGTGAGATTGCGGTGACGCCGAAGATGGACGCGTATGTGGCGCCGCTGAGCGTGGGCCAGCATGCGGCTGCGCTGCGGCTGGCGCATGAGTTGCGCGCGGCAGGGCTGGCGGTTGAGGTGGGGGATGGGTCGTTCCGCCTGAAGCGATCGTTTGAGGCGGCGGAGCGGGTAGCGCGGGCGATCGTGATTGTGGGTGAGGACGAAGTGGCGCACCAGGTGGCGACGGTGAAGACGTTCGCCACGGGCGAGCAGCGCAAGGTTGGGTTTGGGGAGTTGGCGGCGGTGTTGGGGGAGTAGCAATTTGGACTTTGCGATCGAGCTTGAGCGGGAAGACGACGGACGTTGGATTGCCGAGGTGGTGAGCATGCCTGACGTGATGGTGTACGGCGCGACAGTTTCGGAAGCACGTGAGCAGGTTGAGAGCCTGGCGTTCCGTGTCCTGGCGGAAGAGGTCGATACCGTTTCGGACGAAGTTCCTCACCTCGGCGGCTGAAGCCGCGTCATCCCCGTTGACGATAGCTCCACCTCGGCGGCTGAAGCCGCGTAAGGTTTGGCACTTTTCTGCAAGCCGCGGTGTCTTTGTGGGCGGAGAGCGTGTGTGCTGAGCCGTCGGGCGTTTGTGGGTGGGGCTTCGGTATTTGCGGTGGCGGGCGCGGTGCGGGGCGCGGTGGGCGCTTCGACCGGCGAGCGGATTGCCGCGGCGGCGCGAGCGCAACTGGGGGTCACGACCGGGTATGACCCGGCGTACCGAGCGATCGCGTATCCGAATGGGGATGTGCCGCGGTCGACGGGCATCTGCGCGGATGTGGTGGTGCGTGCGTGCCGGGATGCGCTCGGGCGCGACCTGCAGGTGCTGGTGCATCAGGACATGGCAAAGGCGTTTGCGGCGTATCCGCGGGCGTGGGGCGCGCGTGGGACCGACACAAACATCGATCACCGCCGGGTGCTGAACCTGCAGACGTACTGGGCGCGGCGCGGAGCGCGGATCTTTGCGGCGAGCGGGACCGCTCCGGGAGACTTCTTTGGAAATGATGTGCGCCGCGGCGACTTTGTGACATGGCTGATCTTTGGCAGGCTGCCGCATGTGGGCGTGGTGGGCAGCGAAGGGCCGGACCCGGTCATTGTGAATAACCTGGGCGAGGGTGTGCAGGAGATTCCGATGTCGCTGTATGCGTCGCACAAGGCAGTGGGGCGGTATCGCTGGAGCGGTTGAGACGCGTGCCGGCATCCAACGGCGTGCGAGGTGAGTGGTGCCGGTGGATGCGAGCGGGTTCGATCTGGAGCGGTTCGTGGAGGCGCAGCAGGGCGTGTATGCGCAGGCGCTGCGCGAGATAGAGGCCGGAGAGAAGCGCAGCCATTGGATGTGGTTTATCTTTCCGCAGGTGAGCGGGCTGGGGTCGAGCAGCATGGCGCAGCGGTATGCGATCGGCGGGCGCGACGAGGCGGTGGCCTACCTGAGGCATCCGGTGCTGGGGCCGCGGCTGCGGGAGATTACGGCGGCGGTGAATGCGGTGAACGGGCGTTCGCTGGACGCGGTATTCGGATATCCGGATGATTTAAAGTTTCACTCGAGCATGACGCTGTTTGCCGAGGCTTCGGTTGCGATGAGTCCGGAGGAGACGGCCTTTCAGGACGCGCTGGGGAAATGGTTCGGCGGAAAAAAGGACGAGGCGACACTGAGGCTGCTGTGGTGAGGCACGGCGGCACGGTACCGTGGCGATGGCACGCGACTCCGGCATGTGGCGCTGCTTCGGAACCACGACGAATCGCATCCCATGATCGATGAGAGTGCCGCCCGTGAAGCGTCCAACGGACATGAAGAGATGCCTACGCGGTGCGGTTCTGCTGACGGCAATGTGCGGTTGTGCGCTGATTGGGGGCTGCCATCAGGCCAAGCCTGTGTCCCAGGCGGATGAGGTGCAGGCGGCACTGAATCGTTTTTATGCCACGGAGCCCGCATGCGTGTGGACGAACTCTGTCACGCTGGAACACTCCAAGGGCCGGTCCAAGTCCGTTACCGCAGAGGAAGCACGCGCTCTCGATCAGGCTGGCTTGATCGACGTGCAGCGCCATAGTTACAAGCTGACGAATGCCGGCCGTGCGTTCTGGCGAGACGACAAGACCGAGCAAGGCTTTGGAAACCTGTGCTTTGGAAAGTGGCACGTGGACCGGATTGTGAGCATGACGACGCGGCCCGACGATCTGTTCGGCAATGCGACGGAGGTGCAGTTCGACGCAACGGTCGCCTCCCCTGCGCTGTGGACGCGGTCACCGGCGATGCAAAAGGCGTTTCCGCTGATGGCGCTTGAGGTAAGCCGGCCGCTGCCGCACAGTGCGACGATGAAGCACACCGACAAGGGATGGCAGATCGCGGTGATTGCGGTGCCTTCGGTACCGTAGCCAGAGCCTTTTCCGGCGGCTTCGGTGATGGTTATCTCTGCTGTGGTGCAACAGACGGTGGCGGTGCCGAAGGGGACGCTGTAGCTGCGGACGGTGCAGGTGCGGGCGGTGTGGGTTGGACGGGTGAAGGCGCGGCGGCTGTGGATGGTGGCGCGGGTGTTGCGGCGGTGGGAGCTGCCGCTGCGCTTATGGGAGGCGGCGGCGGTTCTGGCAGCTTGACCGTGGCGATGTTGGCTGGATCGTCGCGGAGCTTCAGGTACAGCGTGTTGCCGCCAGCGGGGGCGGGTGTGGTGAAGCTCGCGTCGGAGAAGCCGGTGGGGACTTCGGCCGGCTTGCTGAAGTCCTGCGTTGCACTGAAGGCCTGTACGAGAAAAAGCTTGCTTCCCTGCACCGTACAGTTGGGCGCCGTGGCGGCACCCGGAGCTGCGGGCTGGCCGGGAGCGGCTCCGGATGCGGTGGCAGGGCTTACGCACTGGACCGCGCTGATCTGCGGCAGGCGGACGAGGGTGCCGAGCGGGACCCAGTCGCCGGGGGTGCCGTCTGCGGCGACGGAGCGCACCTGGAGCTTGCCGAATGCGGAGTCGCCAAAGGCTTTTTGCGGGTCGAGGGTGGCGATGGCGGTGTGCTCGTCCTGCAGGGTGAGCGTGCCGCCCGTGGCATTGCCGGCGAAGGAGAGCTCGGTGTGGGTGCCGCCGGAGACGGTGGCGACCTGAACCCGCTGCGCATGGTCGAACGGCTGTGCGCTTTGCAGGACAAGGTTCAGTTTGCCCTGTAGCGGGATCTCGTCTTTGCCGGTGAGCGTGACGGGGAGGGTGCCCTGCTGCGGCGTGGCTTCTGTCTTCATGCTGAGCAGCTTAAGGGTGGGCCGCGCGGCTTCGGCTTCGATCTGGACGGGGAGGGTGCGGCCGTCTTTGAGTTTGGCGGTGGCTTCGTTGCCAGCTTTGGGCGAAACGCCGGATTTGGCGGCGAGGTGGAGCATGTTGGGATCGTCGCCGCTGCCGGTGGGCGTGAAGTCCTGGCCGGCGATCTGCACGGAGGCGACGTTGGCGACGCCGTCACCGGTGAGCACGGCCTGGGCGTCGCCCGCGTGAATTTTCACGGTGCCGAGCTTGATGGCGCCGTTGTAGGCGGTGAGCGGGATCCTGTCTGCCCCGGGCTTGCCGTACTGCTGGACGAGGAGGCTGTAGTCGCCGGGCTGCTTGTCCTTGAGTGGAACGGTCAGGTCGAGCGTGTTTTTGGACGTGTCGCCGTTAGCGGGCTTGAAGGCGACATCCTGCTTGTGATCGTTGCGGTCGACAAGGGCAATGTGCTGGACGCAGCCGGTGGCGTCGCCCCGGAGTTGGAGCTTCTTATCCTGACCCGCGATGGCCTCTGTGTCGCCAACCACTTTGAAGCTGCCGCCGTCGGTCTGCTGCAGCTTGAGTGTGGGGCCTTCGAAGGTGTCGAAGCCCCAGTTGCCGTGAACAGTGCCGGTGATGATGTTGTCGCCGTCGGGGGCGGGGTTTGCGCCGCTGGGCTCCGTCGCGGTTTGGGCGAGGAGGCCGCCGCTCACAGCGTCGGGCTTGAGAGGGATGTCTGTTGCGCCGGCGCTGCGATCCAGGTGCAACGCAAGATCGTGGGCAAAGCTGGTGGAAAAAACAAGGGGCGCGCCGGTGACGAGCAGCGTCATGTTTGGCTGCAGCAGGCACGCGACCTGGTTGGGCGTTTGCGCGCGCAGTTGTGGCGTCACGTTTTTCTGGATGGCGGGCAGGCCGACGACGATGACGGTCTTGGGCTTGTTGAACGAGGGAGGCGTGTTCAGCTTCAGGTTGAGCGTTTCACCCTCAGGAAAGGTCAGGCCGGGGATGTACTGGTAGTCGGGGCTGCTGCGCAGGTTGCCGACCAGCCGGACCACGTCAACGATGGCGCCGACATAGGCGGAGTAGCTGCCGCCGCCCGCAGCCTGGGTGTACGAGGCCTGGTTCACCAGGTCGCCGCCGCCGTTGCTGGAGAGCGCCTGCGCGAGGTTCTGGCCCTGGGTGTCGCCCAGGATTACGGGTGCGCTGGCCTGGGTGAGGCAGCCGACCTGCTGGTTGACAGGCTGCTTGAAGCAGTCGTCCTTTGCCCTGAGGCCGAGGGCGGCGGAGAGCCTGGTGGAGCGGTCCTGGATTGCCTTTGCGTCGTCGGGGGTGACGGCCTTCATGGCGGCCAGGTAGCGTTCGATGCGCTGCTGTTCAAACGAGGCCTGGTTCAGGTCCGCATCGGCGCGGATGAACTGGCCGGGCTTCTGCTTGACAGTGGAGCGAAGCGAGGTGAAATCGCCGCCGGTTTCAGGCGCCAGGAAGAGCAGTGCCTGCTGCGCACCGTCGGGCACGGTAACGGTGGTGCCTTCGCGGGCTTTCTTGTCCCAGGTCTCAACTTTGGTGAACCAGTTGTCGGGCGGTTCGTTGGTGGTGCCGCGTAGAAAGGCAATGACGAGCAGCAAGTGGTTCGATTGGTCGGCGGGCAGGTCAGCGTGGACCCAGAGCTTGTCGCCGCCCTGCAGGTTCGGCACCTGCGCGATGGGCAGGGTTTTGCCGTTGCGTGTGACGCGGACGCTGACCTTGGGGCCGGTGAGATTGAAAGGCGCGGGGTCGTCGGCGTGGGCGAGCGTGGGCAGAAGGCTGAGGGCGGCGAGGCACAGGGTGAGCCGTGCGAGTGGGCGCGCGAACGTCATGTAGCGGTTGGACGCGAGTGGGCGCGGGGGTGTTGCGATGCAATGCTCCGTACAATAGGGGGATTGTGAAACTTGACTTTTTGGGGCAGCACCAGCGGACGCACATGTGCGGCGAACTGCGCGCGGAGGATGCGGGCACGTCCGTGATCCTGATGGGGTGGGTGAACCGGCGGCGTGACCATGGCGACCTGATCTTTCTGGATGTGCGCGACCGCAGCGGTGTGACGCAGGTGGTGGTGGACCGCAGTGAGTCGGGCGACTCGCTGCAGAAGGCGGAGGCGGCACGGCCGGAGTTTGTGGTGGCCGCGATCGGCACCGTGCGGCTGCGAGGCGAGGGCCTGACGAACCCGAACATGGCGACGGGTGAGGTTGAAGTCGTCGTGAAGGAACTGCTGCTGCTGAGCGATGCGAAGACGCCTCCGTTTTCGCCCGCGGAAGACGCGGTGCAGAACGAGGAGCTGCGGCTGGAGTACCGCTACCTGGACCTGCGGCGGCCGGAGATGCAACGCAACCTGCTGGTGCGGCACAAGGTGATGCAGGCGATTCGCGCGCAGCTTTCGAGCGAAGGCTTTTTGGAAATCGAAACGCCGCTGCTGACGCGGACCACGCCGGGCGGCGCGCGCGACTACCTGGTGCCGTCGCGGGTGCATCCGGGCACGGTGTATGCGCTGCCGCAGTCGCCTCAGATCTTCAAACAGCTCTTGATGATCGGCGGCATGGACCGGTACTTCCAGATCGCGCGATGCTTTCGCGATGAGGACCCACGGGCGGACCGGCAGCCGGACTTCACGCAGGTGGATTTAGAGATTACATTTCCGTCGCAGGATGCGATCTTCGGAATTGCGGAGCGGTTTGTGGCGGCGGCGTTTGCGGCGGCCTTCCCAGACCAAACGCAGCCGATTACGGTTCCCTTCCCGCGGATGACTTATGACGAGGCGATCCGGAAGTACGGCATTGATAAGCCGGACATGCGGCTGCCCGCGATGGCGGATTTGAGCGAAGTGCTGACGCCTTCGCTGCGCGAGACATTGCGGATCGAGCAGGCTCTGCCGGTGTTTGGCTTTGTAGTCCCGAGGGTGGGTGAGCTGAGCGGAACGGCGCGCAAGGCGCTGCTGGGCGAGGTGCGCGCGTTCTTTGGCGAAACGGGGCTGGATGTGCTGGACCTGGCACGACTGCGCACGAATGAGGCGTTTGTGCCGCTGGCTGAGGAGATTGGGGCGCACCTGAATGCGACGACGGTCGGGTTCAACGGCGACAACTTCACGACGAACGATCTGCCGATCGTGGTGACGCCGAAGCTGGGAACGCCGGCGCTGTGGAACTATGACCGGCTGTGGATTCCGAAGAAGGTTGGTGCGCTGCGGCTGGAGCTGGCGCGGAAGTACGCGGACAAGCACGGTCTGTTTGAGAAGAAGGGCACGGCCGAGGACTACCGCTTTCTGTGGGTGACCGACTTTCCGATGTATGAGTGGAATGAAGAGAAGCACACGTGGGACGCGGCGCACCACCCATTCACCAGCCCGCACGAGGCGGACATTGCGAGCGGCGCGCTGTACCACGATAAGGGTGCGGTGCGGGCGCAGGCGTATGACGTGGTGTTGAACGGGCTGGAGCTAGGCTCGGGATCGATCCGCATTCACCAGGGAGAGGTGCAGGCGGAGATCTTCCGCACGCTGGGCATGACGGATGAGGAACTGCACGCACAGTTCGGATTCTTCCTGAAGGCGCTGGAGTACGGCACGCCGCCGCACGGTGGCATCGCGCTGGGACTGGACCGGATCGTGATGCTGTTGACGGGGGCGACAAGCCTGCGCGAGGTGATTGCATTTCCAAAGACGGCGAAGGCGGTGGACCTGATGTGCGAGGCGCCGAGTGCGCCGAGCGAGGGGCAATTGCGGGAGTTGCACCTGCGGGTGGCGCCGCGCGGGTAGCGGCGTTGCGTGTACCCTCTCGCTTCGCGAGAGTTTGAGAAAAAGCAGATCCTTTGCTGCGCTCAGGATGACACTGTCTTAGGTTGACGCTGCTTGCATTGCGGGCACCGGTTGAAGGAACGCCACTGCTCAGCCTTCTTCGATCAGCCGGTCTTCCTGGGGAAGCAGGGTGAGTTCGCGCCAGTCGAGTTCTTCCTGCAGCTTGAGGTACAGGTCGGGGCTCAGGTCGGCGTCTTCGCGCATTTTTTCGAGCGCCTTGCGTTCAGCCCGGACGGCGATGAGGTCGTAAAGACGATAGCGCTCCAGGGTGGGTTGGCCGACCGTGGTGACCTCGCCGGAGAGCTGCAACCCGTACAGAAAACGCAGGCTGTCGGACTCGGGATCGTCGCGGGACTGCAAGGTATTGCGGCCGATGTGGGCGAGGTGTTGGCGCGCGAGCTTCATTTGGTCGGCGGCGCTGTCGGTTTCGTCCAGGCCGAGCATGCGGATCATGGGGCCGAGCGTCATGCCCTGCAGCACGAGCGTGACGAGCACTACGCTGAAGGCGGCGAGCACCAGGGTGTCGCGCTGCGGAAATTGCTGTGGCAGCGCAAATGCGGTGGCCAGCGTGACAAAGCCGCGCATGCCACACCAGCCCACCAGCACGGCCTGGCGCAGGGAGGCGCGCTGCGGCTTGCCCTGGCTGCGGCGAAGCCAGGTATTCAAGCGATTGAAGGTGATCACGACGGCGAAGCGGATCATGACCACAGCCGCGACGACCAGTGCCGCGAAGTGCAAGGCGTGCGACAGCGCCGCGCCGTTTAACCGGCCCAGAATGTTGCGCACCTGCATGCCCATGAGCAGGAATGCGAAGACATTGAGCGCAAAGACGACCGCGCTCCACACGGCAAAGGACTGCACGCGCATGCGGGTGTTGCGGTGAATGAGCTCCGGCGTGCGCGCCAGCACCATGGCAAAGGTGACCACGCACAGAACGGCGGAAAGCTGCAGCCGGCTGGCGAAGATCCACACCAGGTACGCCGTGCAGAACTGCAAGAGATTGCCGCCCAGCGTGTCTTTGACGAACGGATGGATGCGGCGCATGAGCAGAGCGCCGGCGTAGCCGAGCGCGATGCCTCCCGGCGCGGCGAGCAGAACGCGCAGGGTGGTACTCCAATGCATGCCGCTGGGCGCGCCCGCGTGCGGCACCAGCGAGAGTGCAGTGCTGTAAACCAGCAGTGCCGTCGCGTCATTGAAGAGACTTTCGCCCTTCAGCACGGTTTCTGTGCTGCGTGGAATGGAGGTGCTGCTGAGCACGGCGGTGGCGGCGGCAGCATCGGGCGGCGCAACAATGGCGCCTAACGTGAGCGCCGCGGCCACCGGGATGCCAAGCCAGCTATGGCCCAGCCAGGCAACCACGCCAGCGGTGAGCAGAACGGCAAGCACCGCGAAGACAAGCAGGGGGCTGAAGAGGCGGCGGGCTGCGCCCAGCGGAAAGTCGTAGGCGGCGTCCACGATGACGGGCGCGATAAAGATAGCGAGCGCTGTTTCTGGCGCGAGCGGAATGTTTGGAACGCCGGGAATGAAGGCGATGGCGACGCCGGCGGCGGCAAGCATGGCCGGGTACGGCAGCCTGAGACGGCGAGCGACCTGGAGCAGAACGACGGCCGCGAAGAGGAGGACGAGCAGGCTTTCAAAGAAGGTCATGGGGCTGGCCTGTCGCTAGCGAAGCAGCCGGGTTCGCATGTCAGGAGACGAAAGGAGCCGAACGGCGCGACGATCAAAGGAGAGAAACTCGTCAGCACCAAGCCGTTTGCCCTCCCAGGCGATTACGGCATCCGCAAAATCCGCACCACGTTTGAGCGCTGCGATGCCGTACTGCACGGCCGCGAGTTCGCAGCATAAATTTGGCAATGCAAGCAGATCTTCGAGCAGAAGTGCGATGTCTGTGCGTTGTTTCTGGTAACTCGTTCGAAGGACCCAAACAGCTTCACACAAAGCGGGCAGGGTCGCAACGATTGCTTTTGCTTCGCGAATGGTTTTCCTCGCAAGAGCGGCTTGAGCAGAACCGTCGTCGATAACGGCTCGCACGAGCACGTTGGTATCAATCGCCGTCGTCATCATCGTCATCGTCGAGCAAACCGGCCCAGCCTTTTGCAATCGTTTCGTTCATCTCTTCAATGGAAACCTGCTTGTCTGTTTTCCATCGTCCCAAGACACGATCGAAGGGAGTGTCCGGATCGACTGCGCGGAGCGAGCCTTCACCATGGGAGAAAACTTCCAAGGTAATTTGCTGGCCCGGAATGGCGCCGAGTTGTTCCGCCGCTTCGCGCGGTATGGTGATCTGGCCATCCTGCGAAACCGTGAGTGTCATGCCGCACCTCCTTGCGTGTCGATTGTAAGACGAGATGCCGTGGGCCGCGCCGCCGATGCACAATAGCGGCATGGCCGATACGCCGCTGCTTACGCCACGCGAGGCTGCCCGCTTGCTGGGCATCAGTTATCCCACAATCAAGCAATGGATTCTGCAAGGCAAGCTGCCGACGGTGCCCACGCCGGGTGGACACCACCGCATTGCGCAGGCTTCGCTGCAACCGTTTCTGGAGCGCGATGAGGAACGGCCGGAGGCGGAGTCGCGGGCGCGGTTCCGGCGGGTCAGCGGGCGCAATCAGTTGAGCGGCAAGATCGTGGACGTGCAGGTAGACGGGCTGATGGCGAAGGTAGTGGTGGCGATCGGCAAGCAGCAGATTACGAGCATCGTTACCGCGGACGCGGTGCGCGAGCTGGACTTGAAGCGCGGGGATGCGGTGGCAGCGCTGGTGAAGAGTACGGATGTGATGATCGAGCGGCTTGAGGAGTAGCGTTTCGAGCTTTCTACGAGGGGTGCTGTGCGTAGAAATGCGGGTTTCTCCACTCCGCCCGCGCAAAGAACGCGCGGGCTCCGGTCGAAATGACAAGGTGTGGGTGGGCACAATGCATGTTGCGGATAGACCGCCGTTACCGGCTATACCAATTGCTCGCTATTGGGCGGTGCCGATGTAGTATCCGTCGCGGGCCTGGATGGTGCTCTTCTTGTCGTTGGGCAGGTCGATGAGGATGCGGTGATAGCCGTCGGAGGTGTCCTGGGGCGTGAAGCCGAGGCGGTACTCGGAGCGGAGTTCTTCGGAGATCTGCCGGTAGATGTCGTCAATGTGCTGTTTGCCGGTGACCTCGAAGACGCGGCCGCCGGTTTCGTCAGCAATGCGTTCGAGAATTTTTTTACCGTCGACGCGCTGTTCGCCGCCGCGGCCCTGACCGCCGCCGTTGCCTCGGCCTCCGCCGCCAGGCCAGCCGCCACCGCCACCGCCACCGCCCGGCCAGCCTCCGCCCATGCCGCCGCGATGACCTCCTCCAGGGAAGCCGCCACCGCTGCGCTCTTCGCCTTTGAAGTAGATCGCGTACACGGTGGTGTTTGCGCGCTGCGCGGCCTCGATCGCGGCAGAGATGGATTCCTTGGAGCCGCGGTCGTCGCCGTCCGTCAGCAGGATGAGCGCCTTGCGATCGCTCTTCTGCGCAGCAGCTTGAGATTTCTGGATTACGTCATTTGAGGAAAGATAGATGGCGTCGTACAGGACGGTGCCCCCACCACGGTAGCTGCCCTGGCCGCCATAGCCACCATGGCGTCCTCCGCGGCCGTCATAACCGCCATTGCTGTTGCGGCTGTCCTGGTTGGGGTCGCCGCTGCTTCCGCTGTTCGGGTCCTGTTGCGAGTTCTGGCTGAACTGTGGGCGATCCTTGTCAGCATCAATCTTTTTCAGGCCTGCTTCGAGCCTGGGCAGCGAGCCGGTGACATCGGCGAGCAGGTCGGTCTGATGACCGAATTGGACGAGGAACGCCTTGTCTTTGTCGGGACGGAGCAGGGTGTCAAGAAAGGCGGAGCTGGCGGTGCGCTCTTCATCGAGCACATTGCGCTGCGAGCCGCTGACGTCGACGAGCAGGCCGACGGTGAGCGGTGCTTCGCTGTCCTTGTCGAAGTAGCGGATGGATTGCGGCTTGTTGTTTTCCGAGAGGGTGAAATCGGTCTGTTTCAGGTCGCGGACGATCTGGCCCTTTTTGTCGCGAACGATGACGGGAACCATGACGAGGCGGGTGTCGACCTTGATGGTCGGGGTGGTTTCGGGTCCGCTGGCTGGTTCCTGGGCGTGTGTCGTGAGAGAAAGTGCAAGAGCGGCGCACGCGGCGGTAAGGCGGAGCATGCCTGTTGGACGGATTGGCTTGGCCGCGTGTCTACACGATGCCGGCCTGGCCTGTTTGAAACTCGAGCCACGCCTGCACGAAGGGAGAACTGCCGGCAGCAAGAAGCGAGACAGCGTTGTTCCGGCAGGCGCATCCAACTTCGCCATGGAGCGCTCGCTGACCGGAGACCTGCCCACGCTCGACACGCTGGGCCGCGATTTACTGCACGTGCCGTGGGCGCGCCGTGCTGTTTCGCTCGTGATGCCGTTTCTGCTCACGGGGGGTTTCTTTGTCTTTGGGGTGCGGGCGGTGGCGCACCCGTGGTGGTGGGTGCCTGCGGCGCTCTGCCCGGTTGCGCTCAGCTTTCTGACATACGCCTCAACCTCGCACGACCTGGTGCATCGCAACCTGCGTATTCCCATGCCGTTGAACGAGGCTCTGCTGTGCGCCGTGGAGCTGCTCGCGTTCCGCAGCGGTCATGCGTACCGCGCAGTACACATGAATCATCATTCGCACTTTCCCGAGGAGGGCGACCTTGAGGGCGCCGCAGCCGGCATGAGCCTGCCCAGAGCTCTGCTGGAAGGCCTGACGCTGCAGTACCGGCTGTGGTGGTTTGCCCTGAAGCGGCCCGGCGCACACCGGCCGTGGGTGGTTGCGGAGGGTGCCGGCGCTGTGCTGCTGCTGCTTGCGTGCGTCGCTGCATGGCCGTGGTCACGCCTGCCGGCGTTATACGCGGCGCTGATGGTTGCGGGCAGCTGGGTGTACCCGATTGCGACCGCTTACATCGTGCACGATCCGCGGGGTGCAGACGAGTTGCACTACACGCGCCTGTTCCGCGGCCGCGTGCTCCAGTTTCTGGCGCTGGAACACTTGTTCCACCTGGAGCACCACTTGTATCCGCAGGTGCCGCACCAGAACTGGCCCGAACTCGCGCACCGGCTCGATCCGTATTTCCAGAGCAAGGGCCTTCGCCCGATCAAGCTGTTCTTCTGATAGCGAGCGCCCCCGGAGAGCAGAGCCAGCCTTTGGTTGCAGCACTGGCGGTTGGCCGCCAGCGCTCCAGCACTTGCACATGAAAGAAGCCGAGTCCGCATGCACGTTTACGATGGTTCCACAACGCTCACCCGCACCGATGCAGACCAGGACCACTCGCCGCTTTACGGTAATCAACGATGACGCAACGGGACTCTTTCCCGCGTTGATTGAGGACGGCCGTCCGCTGCTCGGGCTAATGGCACTCGGCCTGATCCTGTCCGGCATCTTCGCTCTGTTCCTGGCTGCCACGCACACCTTTCTACCGCATGACATTGCGTACCTGGGCATGCAGCCGCAGCAGCTTTGCGATCTGCACGCCTGCCGCATCGTCCATTTCATGTTTCACGACCGCGTCAGCTTTGGTGGCACCCTGATCGCCATCGGCACGCTGTACTTGTGGCTGCTCGCGTTTCCGCTGCCGCGCGGCGAAGCGTGGGCATGGCTCACGCTGCTGCTCTCCGGCATTTGGGGATTTCTCACCTTCTTTGCCTACTTGCTGTACGGGTACCTGGATTGGTGGCATGCGGTGGCGACGCTGGGGCTCTTGCCACTTTTCATCGTGGGCATCGTTCGCACGCGAAGCCTGGTGAAAGGGCCGGTACGGATGCGATGCCTGCTTGCTCCCAGCTTGCGGCTGACGTTGCGCACGCGGGAGGGCTTTGGCCGCGCCTGCCTGCTGTTCACCGGGGCGGGTATGACCCTTGCCGGTTCCATCATCACGATCCTTGGGGCCACCGTTGTGTTCGTTCCGCAGGACATGACGTACCTGGACTTCACCCGGTCGCAGCTGAATGCGCTCAACCCTCGCCTGATTCCGCTGATCGCGCATGACCGCGCCGGGTTCGGCGGCGGGCTTGCCTGCTGCGGTCTGCTGGTGCTGCTGATCGTGTGGAAGGCAGTGCCCGCACGTGCGCTTTGGCAGGCGCTCTTGATCGGCGGAGTAACCGGCTTTGGGTGCGCCATCGGCATTCACTTCCCAATGGAGTACACCAGCTTCAGCCATCTGTTGCCGGCGTATATCGGCGCGGCTCTGTACGCGGTCGGCATCGTTTGTTATTGGCCGGGCGCGAAGCAGAGGGCCTGAGTGGTTTTGAACGATGGGGTCAGGAGGGCGCGGTCTTCCCAGTGGAGGTCAGCGAGGGTTGAACTCCGTCGACCCCAGCCTTCGCGCGGAGTGCGCGCGAAGAGTGGGGCACGGTGGTCCGCTGCCGACCCGCCCACCTTGGCCGCAAACAGCGCGGCGAAGGTGGGGCACATGGTGGCTGCTACTTAGAAGTTGTTGCGGGGGACAGTGGAGCCGCTGCGGCCGACGAGGAAGTCGAAGTCGGCGCCGACGTCAGCTTGCATGACGTGTTCGATGTAGAGCTTTGTGTAGCCGCGATCCGGTGTATTGGTGGGCGGCTGCCATAGGGCGCGACGGACGGCCAGATCTTCGTCGCTGACGTGGAGTTCGAGGGTGCGGGATTCGAGGTCGAGGGTGATGAGGTCGCCGTTCTGCACCAGGGCGAGGTTGCCGCCGACCGCGGCTTCGGGCGCGCAGTGCAGGACGACAGTGCCGTAGGCGGTGCCGGACATGCGGGCGTCGGAGATGCGAACCATGTCGGTAATGCCGCGCTTGAGCAGCTTGGGAGGCAGGGGCAGGTTGCCGACCTCGGCCATGCCGGGGTAGCCCCTGGGGCCGCAGTTTTGCAGGACCATAACCGAGTTCTCGTCGATGTCGAGACTGTCGTCGTTAATGCGGGCGCGGAGGTCTTCAATGGTGCTGAAGACGACGGCGGGACCGGTATGTTTGGTGAGCGCGTCGGAAGCGGCGGAGGGCTTGAGCACGGCGCCGCTCGGAGCGAGGTTGCCCTTGAGCACGGCGATGCCGCCGACCGGCTTGAAGGGTTCGGTGAAGGTGTGGATGACCTCGGGCCGCCAGTTGGGGGCGTTCTGGTTGTTCTGCCAGATGGTCTTGCCGTTGACCGTGAGCGCGTCGCGGTGGAGCAGGTTGTGCTCGCCGAGCTCCCGCAGGATCGCGGGCAGGCCACCGGCTTCGAAGAAGTCCTCCATCAGGAAGTTGCCCTGCGGCATGATGTTGAGCAGGCAGGGCACGTTGCGGCCGAGCGTGTCCCAGTCATCCAGGCTCATCTCCAGGTTCATGCGGCGGGCGAGCGCGATGTGGTGGATGACGGCGTTGGTGGAGCCGCCGATCGCGGCGTTGACGCGGATGGCGTTTTCGAGCGACTCGCGCGTGATGATGCCGGACATCTTGACGTCCTGACGGACGAGGTCGACGATGCGGCGGCCGGACTCGCGCGAAAGCAGGTTGCGGCGCGCATCGACCGCGGGGATGGCGGCGTTGCCGGGCAAGGAGATGCCGAGCGATTCGACCATGCAGGCCATGGTGGAGGCGGTACCCATGGTCATGCAGGTGCCGTGTGAGCGATGCATGCAGGCTTCGGCTTCGTGGTACTCGTCGAGCGTGATTTCGCCGGCGCGGAGCTGTTCGCCCATGGAGATGGTGGTGGTGCCGGAGCCGATGTAGGTGCCGCGGTAGACGCCGCGCAGCATGGGTCCGGCGGAGATGCCGATGGTCGGAATGTCGACCGAGGCGGCGCCCATCAGCAACGAGGGCGTGGTCTTGTCGCAGCCCATGAGCAGGACGACGCCGTCGAGCGGGTTGGAGCGGATGGACTCTTCCACCTCCATGGCGGCGAGATTGCGATAGAGCATGGCGGAGGGGCGCGTGAGGGTTTCGCCGGGAGACATGGCCGGGAACTCCAGCGGGAAGCCGCCGGCTTCGAGCACGCCCCAGCGCACGTGGTCGGCGAGCGTTTGGAAGTGGGTGTTGCAGGGTGTGAGCTCGGACCAGGTGTTGCAGATGCCGATGACGGGGCGGCCCTCGAAGAGATCCTGGGGGAAGCCGCGGTTTTTGAGCCAGGAGCGGTAGTAGAAGCCGTTTTTGTCCTGGCGGCCGAACCATTGCTGGGAGCGTAGGGTTGGGTTGTCGGTGCTCATGGCGTTGTCTCCGGTGCGGGCGAGCGTGTTACCTCGGGGGCTGAAGCCCGGGTGGGTAAGCGGGTTCGGGATCTACCTCGGCGGCTAAAGCCGCTGTCGGGCTTGCGCTTCGCGCTCGCGTTTGGAAGTGCAGGTTTCTCCACTGCGCACCCACGATGGAGCTGTGGGTGCTTCGGTCGAAATGACAAGGTTGTGGCAGTGATCGTCCAGATGCATAAGCTTCTAAAGCGCGCGGGCGGGGATAACGTGTTGATTTTGCTCGCCGAGGCCCTGGACGGTGAGGTGCATGGTGTCGCCGGGTTTCAGGAAGATGGGTTCGGGCTTCTGGCCCATGCCGACGCCAGGTGGTGTGCCGGTCGCGATGAAGTCGCCGGGTTGCAGGGTCATGAATTGTGAGAGGTAGCTGACAAGGTAGCGGACGGTGTAGACCATGTCTGCGGTGGTGCCGGTCTGCATGCGCTTGCCGTTGACGTCGAGGGACAGGGAGAGCTTTTGCGGGTCGGGGACTTCATCGGCGGTGACGAGCCAGGGGCCGATGGGGCCGAAGGTGTCGTGCGATTTGCCCTTGACCCACTGGCCCTGGCGCTCGAGCTGGAAGTGGCGTTCGGAGACATCGTTGGCAACGCAATAGCCGGCGACGTGATCGAGAGCCTCTTCTTCGGTGACGTACTTCGCGGGCTTGCCGATGACGACGCCGAGCTCGACCTCCCAGTCGGTCTTGTGCGCGTTGCGGGGGATTTCCACGTCGTCGTTGGGACCGACGATGGCGGAGGTGGCTTTCATGAAGAGGATGGGTTCGGGCGGAACTTTCATGGTGGCTTCGGCGGCATGGTCGGTGTAGTTGAGGCCGATGCAGATGTACTTGCCGGTACCGGCGACGCAAGGACCGAGGCGCGGTGTGCCAGGGACGACCGGAAGGTCGTTGAGGTTGAGCGTGGCGAGGCGTTGCAGCGAGCCGGGCAGCAGGACTTCGCCGGCGATGTCAGCCACCTGAGAGGAGAGGTCGCGGATTTGGCCGTTGCTGTCGAGGATGCCGGGGAGTTCTGCGCCGGGGGCGCCGTAGCGTAGGAGCTTCATTCGATTCCTATCTGGGTCTTCACCTCAGCGGCTAAAGCCGCAAGATGCGTTGTAGGTCGGGTTTCTACCTCGGAGGCGTCAAGCCTCCCTATTTGGGTTGCAGGTCGGCCGTGGGTGTGGCGTGGCCGGGTGTAGCGCGGATGCGCTGGATCTTGTAGTTGGAGGTGATGAACTGGTAGCCGGCGCGGTCGATGGCCTGGTCGGAGGGGCCGTGTTCGCCGTAGGGCTGGCCGGAAAGTGAAGCGAAGGCGCGGACAGGGTGGCCGAGGTGCTTTTGGAAGTCGAGCTGCGGGCCGACGGTTTCGTTCTCCAGGTATTTGAGGTCGTCGAGCTGCAGCTTGGCATGGTTGCGCGTGTGGCAGGCGATCACGTGACGACCGTCCATAGCCTTGATCTCGTCCCAGGAGAGAGCGTAGCGGCCATCAGGGTACTCGTTATGAATGATTTTGAGCGTGCGGCTGGAGACGAACTGCTGCTGCGTGGCGGCAGGCTCGCTGACGAAGAGCGTGGGCACATAGAACCAGCCGACGAAGCCGTATTTTTCGAGCAGCAGCCGCATGTTGTCGTAGCCATTGCGGTAGCCGTTGAAGACAGCGATCAGCAGGCCCGGCTTCGGCTTGTGCCACTCGCCCGTGGCCAGGTAGCGATCAAGCTCGTCTTCGTTGACGGAGCTGAAGGCGCTGCTCCAGTGCTTGAGTTGTGCGTCCACCTCGGCGATGCGGTGGGTCGGGATGTTGTGGAAGTTCGCGGTGCGGATGAGCGGCGCGGAACGCAGCAGGGCGCTTTCCTCGTTGGCTTCTGCCTGGAACGACTTAGGTGGCATTAGGCGCTCCCGAACCGACGCGCTGAATGCGGTAGTTGGAAAAGACAAACTCGAAGCCTGCTTCGACGACGAGCTTGGCCGTGTCGACCTCAGGGTGCTCGTTCTGCGCCGGTCCACGCAGCGAAGCGAAGGTGCGTGCGGGGTGGCCGAGGTTTTTGCGAAAGTCTTCCTGCGAGCCAAAGATCTCTGCCCGCCGCGCTTCCTCGCTGAGCCCGGACAGCTCCGCGTGATTGCGCGCGTGGTTGGCGATGACGTGCTTTTTGGAGAGTTCCCCGATCTCTTCCCACGTGAGCGCGTAGCGGCCGTTGGGGTATTCCCGCGTTTGCATGCCGATGTGGTGTCCCTTGGCATACGTGATCTGGTCGGGTACGGCACCCTTGATGAACTCGGTGATGATGAAATACCAGCCGATAAAGCCGTACTTTTCGAGCAGCGGAGCCATCACGTCGTAGCCGTTGCGATAGCCCTCATAGACGACCGGGATCAAACCCGGCTTCGGCTTGTGCCACTCGCCCGTTTCGAGGTAGCCGCGCAGATCGTCTTCGCTGACCGAAGTGAAGTCCTTGCTGTACCGTTGTAAGCCCTGTTCCAGATCGGCGGCTTCACTGCGGGGTGTGTTGTGATAATTCACCACGCGCATGAGTGGGCGGTCGCGCAACAGCACCTCTTGCTGTTTGGCAACTTCGGCGAAGGTCAGAGTGCTCACAGGTTTGTGTCCTTTCCGCCGCTCCGGAAGTCACGCGCAGAGAGTAGCTCGACGAGCTTAGGCAAGTCCGCAGCGGGTGCGTCCGGGTGCATGCGATTCCAGGCGTCGGTGTACTGCTGGAAGGCATCCGCCACGGCGTTGTTCATGGGCTTGGAGTAACGCGCTGGGACAGGCTGCTTCGCGGTCAGGTCTTCGCAGGCCAGGATCATGGGAACACCGACTTCGGAGTACTCGGTTGCGCTGACCTTGTCGATTGCGGCTTGCAATTGCGCGTCGTAGGTGGCTGAGGTGGCTTGTGCGGCGGCGGGCGTACTGCTGGAAACGATGGTCGCGAGCGGTGTGCGCGCGAGGCCGGAGCCAAACGCGAGGCTCGCGGCGGCGGTCTTGCCGAACAGGATAAGCAATGCGCGACGGTTCATGGTGGAACTCCTGAGAGAGATGACGAACTAACCTTTGACCGCGCCCGCGGTGACGCCGCGCACGTAGTAGCGCTGCAGGAAAAGAAACAGTATCAGCACGGGCAGCACCGAGATGACGAGCGAAGCCTGTTGCAGTGAAAAGGTGCGCTCGTCGGTGAAGGCCTGGCGCATAAGAAAGATGCCGACGGGCACGGTCTGCAGCTTGGGCGCGATACGCGTGGCGGTCATGGACCAGATGACCTCGTTCCACTGATAGATAAAGACAAAGATGCTGAGCGTAGCGAGTGCTGTTTTGGCCAGCGGCAAGACGATGGTGAAAAAGATGCGGAGCTCGCCGGCGCCGTCGACGCGCGCGGCGTCGAGCAGCTCGTCGGGGATAGAGACCATGAACTGCCGCATCATGAAGATGCCGTACCAGGAGACGGCGAAGGGCAGGATAAGGCCGGCGTAGCTGCCGAGGAAGCCCGCGCCGCCTTGGCCGAGGATGCTGTTGCCGCCTGCGAGGGGCCAGAAGCGCAGGATGAAAAACATGGGGATGAGGAAGAGAAAGAACGGAAACATTTGCGCGCCGAGGATGCAGCGCAGGATGAGGTCGCGGCCGCGGAAGTGGAACTTTGCAAGAGCATAGCCGGCGGCGGAGCTGGTGATGAGCTGGATGAGCGTGATGGATGTGGTGACTACGATGGAGTTGGTCATCCACTGCGTCATGGGCAGGTCGTGAAAGACGTGCGCGAAGTTCTGCCACTGCGGATGCGCGGGGAGGTAGACGGGCGGACGCGCGAGCCGCTCGGGGATGGTGCGGAGCGAGCCAAGCAGCATGTCAACGAACGGCACGATCATGATGACCGCACCAAGACCAAGGAAGAGATACTTGAGGATGCCGCTGGTTGCGCGCGGGCGGCGACGGCCGCGTGCTGCGGTTGCAGCGAGTGCGTGCGGGCTGACTCCAACATCTTCGCCGGAGAAGATTGCGACCTGTGCGGGTGTGCTCATGCGTAGCTTTCGAGACCTCCCTTGCGAAGGAGCCGGAGCTGGAGCATGGTGATGGCGAAAATGAGCAGGAACAGGATGAACGCGGCTGCGGAGGCGCGGCCGAGGCGCAGGTCGGTGAAGGCCATCTGGTACATGTAGAGGGCCGTGACAGTCGTGCTTTGCGCAGGTCCGCCCTCGGTGAGGACGAGCATCAGCGGAAAGGAGCTGAGAGAGATGATCAGGTCCGTCGTCATGACGAAGAGCAGCGTGGGCCGGAGCAGCGGCAGGGCGACGCGTGTGAAGAGTTGAATGGCGTTGGCACCGTCGATGCGGGCGGCCTCAAAGGTGCTTTCGTCGAGACTTTCGAGACCGGCAGAGAGCAGGAGCATGTTGCTGCCGAGCGTCATCCAGACAAAAACCAGAACGACGGAAAGCATGGCGATATGCGGGTTGCTGAGCCAGCCGGGTCCGGGCAGGTGCAGCAGATCGAGCAGGTGATTGACTAGACCGGTTGGACCGTCGAGCAAGAACTTCCATTCAAAGGCGACGGCGACGACGTTGGTCGCCATGGGCAGCCAAAAGATCGTGCGCCAGAAAGCTTTGAAGCGGCTCTTGGAGATGGTGTACGCGACGAGCAGCGACAGAGGGATGGCGAGCGAGAGTGAGCCGACCGCGAAGACCAGCGTGTTCCGCATGGTGGTCAGGAAGAACGGGTCGCGCGTGAGCAGGTAGGCGAAGTTGTGCAGGCCGGTGAAGTGGTGTGGGGCGAAGGCCTGAAAATTGCTGAAGGCTAGGGTGAGCGCGAGGGCGAGCGGCAGCAAAAAGAAGATGGCTGCGTACAGCAGCGCGGGGCTGAGGAAGAGGTAAGGAGCAAGTTGCGAGAGGTGGCGTTGTTTCATGGGTCGCGCTCACTCCTGTTCCTGCAGAATCGTGCGGATGCCCGCGTCGAGTTGGCGAAGCGCGGTATCCGCGGGAACGACGCCGAGCATGGCGCGCTCGAGATATTTGCTGGTCAGAGCTTCGATTTCGTTCGCGTGCGGGATGCTGGGCTGCGGCAGGGCGCGTCCGGAGTTGAGCGCGTCTACAAACGGCCGCATGAACGGAGTATTGAGTTCAGCGGTGGAGGCGGCGAGGTCCTGCCGGTTGCCGGTGAGGCCACCGAGCGCCATAAGCATGTTGCCAACGCAGGAGCGGCCACCGGGCTGCTGCGTGGTGTTGAGCCATTGCAGCAGTGCCCATGCCTCGGCGGCATGCGGCGAGTTGGCATCGACGGACCAGAAGAAGCCGTACTGCACAGTGCGCCAGTCGGGGCCGGCCGGGATGGGAGCGACCGCGACGGTTTCGTCGAACCGCTTTTCAAAACCCTGGTGCAGCGGACGGTTGAACCAGTTGGGCACGATCATCATGCCAAGCGCGCCGCTGGGAAACTGGTAAGGCACGGTGCCCCACACCGCGCCGCGTGATTGGAAGAGTTCGACTTCGGTTTGCAATGCGCCGCGGGCAGCGGGGCCTGTCAGGTTCGTTGACTTCTGGTCCGCTGCGAGCAGCGTTGTGCCGTTGGAGTAAAGCAGGGTGAGGAACGGCGCAACAATCTGGTTTTGCGATGAGCCGACGGTGAACCCGGAGACGATGAGTTGACCCTGGCGGTTCGCTTTCGAGATCTTTGCGGCATCGCTGATCCACTCGCCGGTGGTGGTTGGTGGGTGGGTGATGCCGTTGCGTGCGAAGAGCAGCTTGTTGTAGACGAGCATGTAGACGTCGGTTTCGGACGGGATGCCCCAGAGCCTGCCGTTGCTGGTGATCGCTGCGGTGGTGTTGGAAAGGTAGCCCTGCTGGACGTAGTTCGTGACACTGGCAGGTGGCTGCGCGAGCGCGCCGCTGTCGACCAGTTGCCTGGTCCACGTGGTCGATAGGTTGTAGATGTCCGGCGGCTTGCCGCCCATGCGCGAGAGGAAGAGCGACTGTAGCAGATCGCGGAAAGAAAGCTGCCGGTGCACGATGGCGATGTCTGGGTGAAGCTGCTCATACTGCCGCAGACACGGCGTGAGCGGCGCACGCTGGTCGTCGGTGTAGTGCGTTGCGATGGTGAGGGTAATGCGCTGAGCCGCGAGCGGGGCCGCATGAATGGCCGCGCAACCGGCGCAGAGACAGGCGGCGGCACATGTGGCCGGGCCGAACCTCGTCCTGAGCTTACGTAGCCTCATCGCCTGCTTCCTTGTGGATAGTTTCGAGATTCTTGCACACGTATGAGCGTTTATGCAACCGCTTTCTTACACGAGTTTGCTTCTTCACGGGCGACGCGCGAACGCACGGCAACGCTGAAGCTGTGCCGTCCGAAACGGTCCGGTCGGTAGCTCTGTGGAGCGGCATTACGCATTCGAAGGAACGATCGCTTGCCCGCTCCGGAAAGCAAGCAGATCTTTCGTTTCCCGCGCAAGATAAGCGATTCAAGGTGTGGCGGCCGCTTCGGATGCAGTAGACGCGGCGGCGGCGTTGATGGCGTCCTTTGGAATGCCGCCGCGCAGAACCTCGAGCGCGTTGTGTGCGGCGCGGACGGCAGCGCCGGTCTTGCCCCCGATGGTGAGGCCCGCCTGGTGCGGCGTGAGAACGACATTATCGAGCGCGAAGAGGGGTGAATCGAACAGCGGTTCGGTCTCGAAGACATCAATTCCGGCACCAGCGATCCGACCGTTTTGAAGGGCGTCAATAAGGGCGGCTTCATCGATGAGTTCGCCACGCGCGATGTTGACCAGGTAGGCGGAGGGTTTCATGAGGGCGAGTTCACGGGCGCCGATCATGTGGCGTGTGTGCTCGTTCAGTGCGGCGAAGAGGCAGACGATGTCTGCCTGCTGTAGAACCTGGTCCAGCGACGCGTACTCGAAGCCGAGCTGTTGCGCCAGCGCGCTGTCGTGCGTGCGCGTGTAGACGAGGATGCGCGTGCCGAACGCGCGGGCGCGCACGACGAATGCCTGCGCGATCTGGCCGAGGCCGATGACG
Organism: Terriglobus sp.; assembly: GCF_965201105.1. Classification (GTDB taxonomy): domain Bacteria; phylum Acidobacteriota; class Terriglobia; order Terriglobales; family Acidobacteriaceae; genus Terriglobus. Next base: position 4,046,783 of record NZ_OZ241741.1, on the reverse strand, counting down.
CCGACTGTGGAACCGACGACGTCCATGCTGGTCTGCGTGCGCTCGACCCAGAGACCGGCGCGGATGGCCTGGTCGCCGCGACGGATCTGGCGAACGACGTCGAGCATGAGTCCCATGGCGAACTCTGCGCACTGCTCGGCGTTAACACCTTTCACGTTGGTGACGAGGATGCCGCGCTCCGAAGCGGCGGCGAGGTCCACATTGTCGGAGCCGGAGGTGTGCAGCGCGATCACACGCAGATTGGGCGCGAGAGCGAGCGCGGCGGCGTCGATGCCCATGACGCGGCCCATCACGATCGCATCCGCTTCTTGCAGCGCCTGTTTTTCAGCGCCGGGAAGATCGTTCCATGGCGTGAGCGCGTGCACGTAGGTGATGTGGTGGCCGGATGCGTTCAGGCTCTCGACAGCTTTAGGAAGCGTGTGGAGGCTGTCGGAGATAACCAGGATGCGGGACGGCTTGGAAGCTTCATTCATGCGGCACCGATGCGATTGCCTTCCGCGTTGAAGATGTGACCGAGGCCGGGTAGCGGCTTCAGGTGAAGGGGTTGGCCGATCTTCAGTTCCATGCGCTCGCGAATGAGCGCCGTGAGGCGCCCAGCTGCTGATTCGAAGATCACAATAGTTTCGGAGCCGGTCGGTTCCACGACCGCCACAGTGCCGGCAATGCTGCCCGCCGTACCGGGCGCAACCGCCTGCAGATGCTCAGGACGGACGCCGAAGGTGGTGGGGCCGCTCGCCTGCTGTGGCATCGTCAGCAAGATGTTTGGACCGTGCTGCAGTTGCAGCGTAGTTTCGGCTACATGCGCCGGCACAAAATTCATTACGGGCGCGCCGATGAAACCGGCGACGAACTGGTTGGCGGGCCGGTCGTACAATTCCATGGGCGTGCCAATCTGCTCCACGCTGCCGTTGCGCAGGACGACAATGCGCGAGGCCATGGTCATGGCTTCAACCTGGTCGTGCGTGACGTAAATGATGGTGGTTTTGAGACGCTGGTGCAGTTCCTTAATCTCGGTGCGCATGGTGATGCGCAGCTTGGCGTCGAGGTTTGAGAGAGGCTCGTCGAAGAGAAAGACCTGTGGGTTGCGCACGATCGCGCGGCCCATGGCGACGCGCTGACGCTGGCCGCCGGAAAGCTGGCGTGGGTAGCGGTCGAGAAGTTCGGTGAGACCGAGCGTTTCCGCGATGGCATTAACTTTGCTTGCGATCTCCGCCTTCTTCATGCCCTTGAGCTTCAGGGAAAACGCCATGTTCTCGGCCACGGTCAGGTGCGGGTAGAGCGCATAGCTCTGGAAGACCATGGCGATATCCCGATCCTTCGCAGGCACATCATTGACCACGCGCGGGCCAATGCAGATTTCGCCAGAGGTGATCTCTTCCAGGCCGGCGATCATGCGCAGCAGCGTGCTTTTGCCGCAGCCGGAAGGGCCGACGAGGACAACAAATTCGCCGTCGCGGATGTCGATGTCGACACCCTTGATGATGCGCGTCGTCCCATGCGTTTTGTGCACACCGGCGATGCGAACTTCAGCCATGGACCCCCGTAGATCGCCAATGCCTACAACACACGGCAAGTGTGAGTAGGCGCGGGTTGCCGGGAGCGTTCAACACGCCAACACCGCGACGATAGTGACGGCGCCTCCCTGCTCCACGGTAAGCACCGGATGTTCGCGTGGGCTGAGCGCGACGGTATCCCAGCTTGCCAGGTTCAGCGCGTTTGCTTTGCTGTCTTGGAGAGTCGCGACCTTGGCTGCGGGAGTTCCCTGGACGTGCACGACAACCTCGCACGCCACGTCAGCGGGGTTGACCATTTGCAAGGTTACGTCAGCGCCAGAGGGTGCGACGCTTAGAACTTTTAAGCGGAGTCGCTCGGCGTGCGAGTTGTCTCCAAAAAGTGTGTTGACGGGGCCAGGAGAACCTGGCGTGTTGGCGCGGAAGACAGCAGGCTCGCGTACTTCGGAGGGCGTTGCGCGGGCGTAGAAGACGTCGGCGTCTGTGTGTGGTGTCATGCGATAGACGGAGTGCGGCGGCAGGTAGGCGACAAAGGGATCATCTTCGTTGGCGAAGCCTGGCGCCGATAACGTGAAAGTGCCGAAGCGGTCTACCGCTTCATCGCTGTAACCGATCTTCATCTCCACCGAACCGGCAGTGACGATCACGAATACTTCATCCTGCTCGGCATGCCCGTTGATCACCGTACCCGCTTCAAACTGATAAAGACGCAGCGAGCGAAGTTTGGTGAAACCCAACTCCGCGCCATCCAGATTCACGGGTTTGCGCACGAGCCCGGGTACGCCGGGAACTTCGTAGCGCGTCTCGTGATCGGGCTTGACCAGCTTCACCGAACGTCTCCGGCGAACTGCGGAAGGTGCTGCTTGTGCGCGGCGATCAGGTCCTTGGCGAGCGCGACCGCGAGGTCCGGGTCGGTGACGGAGCCGTCCGTAAGCAGCGCCTCAACGAAGAGGTCGAAGCTGCCGGTGAGTGCGGCGTCGACGGTGACTTCGATGGCGGCAATCTTTGCAAGCAGCTTGGCCGTGAGCGCGGGTGGCAACGCCTCCGAGCCGAGTGGCGTGTAACCCGCGGCGCCAGCGGCGGCGGGCATCTCGAGCACGGCCTCATACGGCAGGCCAGGCACGGTACCGTGGTTAGGCATGTTGACGGAGAAGATATCGCGCTGGTCGCGGAGCAGCGACTGCATCATCTGCATGAGCTGTTCGGATTCGCCGGGAACATTTTCAAAGTACGAGGCGGGCAGCGGGTCACTGGAGTGGGCGACGGCCATCATCTCGTCAAACCAGGTATCGCCCAGCGCGATGCGTCCGTCGATGGAGAAGCGGTCGACGCCAAGCGTGCCGCCGTAGTATTTGCCACCGGGAAATCGCTCGGGAAAGAACTCGGTGATGTGGCGATCGAGCGCGACCGGGAAGACGCCGTAGCGGTCGAAGATGTCCCACGCGAGCGGATCGTCGGAGTAGCGCGGGGCGCGGCCCGTGATGCCGTTAGGCCACTCGGTCTTTTCACGAATCTCCTTGTCGAACGTTCCGCGCTGTTCGTCAAGCTTCGCGCGCATGAGCGGCATCGCATCCTTGCCGCCGGTGGTGATGTGCGTGAGCAGGGTGAGGTGGTTGAGCCCGTAGCCGTAGCTCTTGATGCTGTTCTCATCGACGCCGAGGAAGCGGGCGATGACGCCCTCAACGTAGTGAACCCCATGGCACAGGCCGATCACGGGCACGCCGGTTTGCTTGCGGATGGCACGGCAGACCGCGGTCATGGGATTGGAGTAGTTGAGAAAGTAGGCGTCGGGGCAAAGCTCCGCGACATCGTTGGCAATCGCGATCATCTGCGGGATCATGCGCATGGCGCGCGAAATCCCGCCGGGCATCATGGTGTCGCCGACCGGCTGAAAGATGCCGTGCCTGCGCGGGACCTGCACGTCCTGGTCCCAGCCGCGGCGGCCGCCGACGGCGATGGTGGTCACAACAAAATGTGCGCCGGGAAGAACGTCGCGCCGGTTCACGGTCGAGGTGACGGGAAAGGTGACGTTCTTAAGCGCGAGCATCTTGCGCACGAGCTTGTCGACCGCGTCGAGAGTGACAGGGTCGATGTCGACGAGGCCGAGCTCCCACTGATCGATTTCGCCGCTCAGGATGATGTCGGCAACAAGACGCTGGGTGAAAACGGTGCTGCCGGCACCAATGAGGACAAGCTTTTTGCGGTCGCTCATGAGGAACTCCGTAAGTAATCTCCGCGATGATGACACAAGACGAGAATGCTATGCAAACGCTTGCAAATAAGGGGAACAAGCATCACGTTCATCCTTTCAAATCTCAATTCCGTGAGATCCCGCGACGAATCGGTTGCTCTGATTGCCCGCTCAGAGGGCATTGGTGACGATGCTGTCATACGCGCGGGATACACCTTTTCATGAGTGAAGCTGAAACGGCTTGACGATGCGCGTGACCTGGCCATCCGGGCTAGGGTCATCCGGGTCAACGCCGGACTGCAGGCTGCTGGCATAGGCAAAGAGTTGCGCGAAAACGATCTCAAACGGTATGCGAAGATGGTCCGGCAGCATTGGCGCGACGGACGGAACAAACCAGTCATGTGGCCAGGACTGCACGGAGTTCCGTCCGATGAGTGCGAACTTGCCGAGACCGCGGTTGCAGAATTCCCGCACAAAATCTTCTTCATAGCGCAGCTTGTGCGGATCGTTGGAGGTGAAGCATAGGACTGGCGTGTTCTGCCGCAACGCGCTGGCCGGCCCGTGGCGAAGGCCGAGAAAACTTTCCGCGATGCCGAGCCGCTCGCCGCCGGTCAATTCGAGCGTCTTGAGCGCGGCCTCAACGGCCAGGCCCTGCATGCCAGAGGCAAGCACCACGAATCGCTCAGACGCCTGGGCCGCCACGGCCTGTGCGACGCCGTACATGTCGGCCACGCGCTCCGCTACATTGCGGCAAATCGCGGGCAGGTGTGGAGCAATTTCGTCATGGTTCAGAATCAGCATGCCCGCAAGCGTCAGGTTCGAGAACGAGGCAGTCATGGCAAGGCTGCGATCGTTGGTCTCCGGGCTGAGCGCAAGCACGTCCACGCCCTCCAGACGGGCGAGCTTGCCGTCAGCGTTGCAGGTGATCGCCAGATGGCCGACTGCCGGAAACATCGCTTGCATGCGGCGAACCACGCCGACACTTTCTGGGCTGTCGCCAGAACGAGCGAGCGAGATGAGTATGCCGCCGTCCGCGAACCCGGGAGCAGCGGTCTCCATTTCCTTCTCCGAAAAAAGCATGAGATCGGTTGTCGCCATGGCGCGGGCGCCAGGCCAGGCACCCGCAATGGCCTGTCCCGCGTAGGCGGAAGTACCAGCCCCTGTAAGAACGGCCGGCTTGTTACGGAAGTGGCGGCCCGGCAGGAATGCCTGAACTCGCTCGAGTGTATCCAGCCACAGCCTGGGCTGCTGTGCGATCTCCGTGGCCAGCAGGCTGTTCTCTGGGTAAGAGGTCTGCGTCAGTTGAGACATGAACGATCCTTATTCAAAATGATGCGCACACGCGCGCAGAGAATTTGCGCGTACCAGCAGAAAACGCGGTGCATGGAACGCTTCCTCAGGATAGGCCGGAACCGTGCGCGCACAAGGTCCGGCCGCATCGCTAAAAGTAGAATTTGCCCGCGAACTGAATCTGCCGGTTGCCATTCGTACCGTCACGCAACGTCGTGATCTGGCCGAAGGTGGTCAGGTTGGAAAGACTGGTTGCGGTGGGGTTAGCGAAGTTAGGCGTGTTGGCCACGTTAAAAGCTTCGGCACGCAGCTGCACGTAGACACGCTCGGTAACGTTGAAGTTCTTGAACAACGAAAAATCCGCGCGGACATAGGAAGGACCGTGGTACTGCGAGGGGCCGCCGCCAAGCGGAGCGTAGCTGCTCTGCCCGTTTGCCGTGGCAACTGGAGCGTTGCTGAAGGCAGCGGGATTGAGGAAGTTTCTTACGGTGTAGCCGGACGGATTTGCGGCCTGCGTGTAGCGGTTCACGCCGTGGTTGACGAACACAAAGCAGCCGAAAGTGGTGGTCGTCGTGATGGAGCAGCGGATCGTTCCCGGCTGTCCGTCCTCCGCGGTAAAGATCAGGTTCGTGCTCCAACCACCCAGCGCGGCATCCAGGCCACGGCTCAGGTGATTGCCATAGGCGCGACCGCGGCCGTATGGCACGTCGTACGTGCCGCTGACGTGAACGACGCGTGGAATGTCATAGTCGCACGCGCCGTAGTCGCCGGAGATGCCGAAGCCGGGCAGCGTTGCGGCGCGGAAGGAGCCTATCGCCGTGGCGTTCAGGAAGTCGCGGCCATTTGTCATGCACTTGGAATAGGTGAAGTTAGCCAGAAGGCTGAGGCCCATGGCGTAGCGGCGCTCATACGTCGTTTGCAAGCTGTTGTAGCTGCCACTCGCTTCAAAGCTGGTGTAGTTGCCGCCCGACGCGAAGTCTGGGTAGGGCGAAAAAGCGAGCGTGTTTTGGCCGGGCATCAGGATCTGGCTGGGTCGGTTCGGTGCGATGTACACGCCCAGGTGGCGCGTAGTCGTGCCCACATAGCCGACTTGAATCGATTGGTTCTGCGAGAGTTGGTACTGCAGAGTCAGGTTGTAGTTCTGGTTGTACGGCGTGCGAATTTTGTAGTCCTCGCCCTGCACCGAAACACCCGACGCGGAGATGAGCGAGGGATTCACGCTGATGTTGGACAAACCGCTCGCAAGTGAGCTGTTGCCGCCGTTTGGAAAGTTGACCGGCGAGTTCGGCGTCTGCGACTGGTAGCTGAGTGCGAACTGGAACGGGAAGTCGCCAAAAGTGTACTGCGACGAGTTCTCAAAGCCGCCGTAGAAGATGCCGTAGCCCGCGCGCGCCACAAAGCGCGGCGTGACCTGGTAGGCGAAGCCCACACGCGGCGAAAAGTTCAGGTGTTGCACAGTCTGCAGACCTGGCTGGCTGGTGCACTGAATCGTGACCTTGTCCTTCGCGGCAGCGGCGTAGAAGGCAGCGGAAAGCGGTGTGCTGCAGGTCTTCTGTGCGAAGAGGAAGGTTGCGCCATTGCTGCCGGGCTGGAAGTTGGTCTGCCGCCCATTGCGCTCGACCAGCGGGCCGAAGCTGTCGTAGCGAAGGCCAAGATTCAGCGTCAGGTTTGGTGTAGCCTTCCACTCGTCCTGCACGTACGCTCCGCTGTAATTGCGCTTCATGTCGGTGGTGGCGATGTTGGACAGCTGCGCGCTATCGAAGCCGCCCAGGTTGTTGCCACCGCCCACGCTGGAGTTTGTGGGTGCGAGCACCAACTGCGCCAGGCCGGTGTTGCCGCCGGTCTGCGTCGGCACGTCGGTGAACTGGCCGTTGAATGTGAGATTGCCGCGGGATGCAATCGGCTGCAGCACGGAGAAGCGCAGCCGCTCATAGGTGTAGCCCCATTTCACGGTGTGGTGGCCGTGCGTCTTGGTCGCGTCGTCAGAGAACTGCACCACGGTGCTGTACTCCACAGACGGCAGATAACCGGCGCCGCCGAGCGGCGTCAGGTTCGACACGGTCAGGCGTGGCAGACCACCGTTGTTCGGTGACTGCGGTACGCCGCCGATGCCGTACTGCGCCGGGATGCCCTGCGTTGTTGCATTGGCCTGCAGGCGTGACGACTCTAACCGGTTCACGCCGATGCGCGCTTCATTGATGAAGGTCGGCGTAAACGTGTGCGTCTCATTCAGCACACCGTGATAGGTGGTGGAGTTGGTCAGCCCGTTGTTGAACCCGCCGCCGTCTGCCACTCCCGTGAATGGTGGAGGAAGGTACACCGGATTTTTCAGGTAGCTGAAGCGGGCAAACGCAGAATCTTTCTGCGTGAAGTACTGGTCGAGCCGCACGTCGGTTGAATCGGAGTTGTTAGAACCCTGAACGTTGTTGACGTAGTTCCCGTTAAAGCCCGCTTTGTTCGGCAGAGGAAACAGGGAGGCCAGCTTGACGCCGTTCGCGTCGAGCCGGCCAGTCGGAATGACGTTGCCGTTGAACGGTGTGCGCGTGTAGCCGACCTGCGTTCCGGATGCCCTGGATCCACAGGCGATCGTGATGCCGGTCACTGCGTCAGGAACGCCGCAGATCACCGCGCGCGTGGTCGCCGGATCGAAGATGGTGCCCACCGGAAATCGGCGGCCGAGCCCATCGGTGTACGTGGCACCCCTGCCCTGGGCGATCAGATCGGCGAAGTTGGTATAGCCGCTGTTGGCCTGCGCCGCCGTGGGTACGGTGCTGGTCAACGTTTGTGCCTGCGTATTGCGCTGGCCCTGGTAGTCGCCAAAAACGAATGTGTGGTCCCGACGGATCGGGCCGCCAATGGTTGCGCCGAACTGGTTTTGGCTGAAGTGGCCTTTGGTGGTGGCGAAGTAGTTGTTCGCGTCGAGTGCGTCGTTGCGAACGAACTCCCAGGCGCTGCCATGAATGGAGTTGGTTCCAGACTTCGTGGTCGCGTTCAAGACAGCGCCGGCCGAACGGCCGATCTCCGCCGAGTAGTTGCTGGTCTGGATCTTGAACTCCTGGATGGCATCCGGCGGCGGCAGCACGGCGTAGGCGGTGCCGTTCAGGAAGTCGACCAGGTTGCTGTTATTGTCGATGCCGTCAAGCAGGTAGTTGTTCTGCGCGGGGCGAGCGCCATTGGCTGCGAAACTGCCGGTCGCGCCCAGGCCGCGTGAATCGTTCTGGTTCTGATTGACGCCAGCGGAAAGCTGGGCAAGAAACGTGAAGTTACGGCCGTTCAGGGGCAGGTCGACGATTTTCTTCGCATCCACAACCTGGCCTACCGAGGCGTCCTGTGTCTGCAACTGCGGTGCGTCGCCGGTCACCAGAACGGTCTCGCTGGCCTGCCCCGGCGTGAGCGCCGCATCCACCAGCACGCGCTGCTGCACGGCCACGGTGACGTCTTTGTGTTCAAAGCGGCTGAAGCCGGAGCTTTCAACCGAGATGGTGTACGTGCCGATCTTGACCGGACTGAAGGTGTACTCGCCCGAGGAGTTCGTGTTTGTGCTGACGACGCGGCCGGAGTCCTGGCTGGTAAGCGTGACGCGGCTATTCGGAATCAGCGCGCCAGAGGCGTCGCGCACCACGCCCACCACGGCGCCTGAGTCCACCTGGCCGAGTACAGGCCGCGACAAAATCAGAGCAACAAGCAGAACGCAAAGCCAGAGAACACATCGTGTTGCTGCGGAGAACCTTTCCTTCAGCCCTGCGGACATGGTGACTGCCTCCCCTGAGAAGAAACATCAAGGCCCATCGCAACATGCTCACAAATTGAGAAAACGTCTGACCTTCCCAAGCTTCAGGAAAATCAGCCAGAACATCTTCACGGTGATGCGACGCGCCAGGATTTCCGGTGTTGAGGACAGACACTAAACCGGTCATTCATTTTATGCAAGCGGTTTCTGAAAGCAGTTGCAGAAAAGTTCACGAAGCCGGTTTACGGCTCGCCTTCAGCGTGAATGCGTTGACTTTGGTCCGTCTCCCGGCGATACTCCTGCCTACCCCTTTGGGTTTTGCAACAAGGGAAAAACACTCACAGCAGCAGCGTAGGCGCGGCTTTGCTTCACAGCCCGAGCAAGCAAGGCTTCTCTCCCTTCGAACAGGCGGCAACATCGCCCTCAGCAAAGAGGAATCACCATGCCATTGCACCCACTGGAGCCGTTAACCGCGGACGAGGTCAGGGAGGCGGTACGCCTGTTGCAGTCGTCCGCCGAATTCACGCCCACGACGCGCATCATCAGCATCAGCCTGCTTGAGCCCGCAAAGGCCGCGGTCTATGCGTGGCCGCAGACAGCGAAGGAACGCAGGCGTGCGGAAGCCGTGATCTTTGACAATGCGCGCAACACCGCGGCGAACGTCCGCTTGAACTTGAAGGCTGAACGCATCGAACTGTGGGAGCGCGCCGCCGAAGGTTTGCAGCCGACCCTTTCAGTGGATGAGCAGGTCGAGTGCGAGCAGGCCGTACTGAGGAGCGAGGCCTTCCGGGACGCTCTGATGCGGCACTACGGTGTATCTGACACAAGCCTGGTGATGGTTGATATCTGGAGCGCCGGCAACTACGGTGCCGAGGAAGAACGCACGCGACGCCTGACGCGGCCCCTCTGCTTCCTGCGCAGAGATGCGACCGATAACGGCTATGCGCACCCGATCGAGGGTATCCGGCCCGTGGTGGACCTGAACACGATGGAAGTCATCCGCGTGGAAGAGTACGGCGAATGGCCGCTGCCGCCGGAAGACAGTCAATACTTTGAGGAGCGCATACCGGAGAAACGCACCGGCATCAAGACCCTGGAGATTACGCAACCGGAGGGGCCGAGCTTCACGCTGGAAGGCAAGCAACTGCGCTGGCAGAACTGGAGCCTGGTCGTCGGCTTCACGGCACGTGAGGGTCTAACGATTCACGATGTACGCTACCAGGATCGCGACCGGGTCCGGCCCATCCTGTACCGGGGATCGCTGACGGAAATGGTCGTGCCGTATGGCGATCCTGGTCCGACGCAAGTGCGCAAAAACGCATTTGACGTAGGCGAGTACGGCATGGGCATGTGCGCCAACAGCCTGAAGCTTGGCTGCGACTGCGTGGGCCACATCGCCTATTTGAACGCCGACCTGTGTGACAGCCGCGGCGGCCAGCTCAAGATCGAAAACGCCATCTGCATTCATGAGGAAGACTTCGGCATTCTTTGGAAGCACACGGACCGCCGCCATCCGGAGCACCCGGAGGTGCGGCGATCGCGGCGGCTGGTCGTGTCGTCCGTCTCGACCGTGGAGAACTATGAGTACGGCTTCTTCTGGTACTTCTACCAGGACGGCAACATCCAGTTTGAAATCAAGCTGACGGGCATTCTTTCACTTGGCGCTGTGCATGATGGCGAGAACCCGAAGTACGGCACAGTGATCGCGCCGCTGCTATATGCGCCGAACCACCAGCACTTCTTCAACATGCGGCTCGACTTTGGCATCGACGGCCCGCGCAATACCGTGCAACAGATTGATGTGGTCGTGAGCCCGGAAGGCGATGACAACCCGCAGGGCAACGCCTTCTTTGCTCAGAAAACGAATCTTGCGCGCGAAAGCCAGGCCTGCGGCAATTTGAACATCGAGACATCACGCACATGGAAGATCGTGAATCCGAACTCGCTCAACAGAATGGGCGAGCCGGTCGGATACAAGTTCTTCGGCGGCGACAACGCCGTGCCGCTGGCGTCGCCAAAGGCGTGGTGGCGCAAGCGTGCAGGCTTCGTGGATCATCATGTGTGGGTCACACCGTTCGACGCAAAGGAGCGTTTCGCGGCGGGAGACTACCCGAACCAGAGCACCGGCGGCGACGGCCTGCCGGCGTGGATCAAGCAGGACCGCAACATCGAAAACGAGGACGTTGTGTTCTGGTATTCGTTCGGTCACACGCACATTCCGCGGCCTGAGGATTACCCGGTGATGCCGACGGCGTACATCGGATTTCTGCTGAAGCCGAATGGCTTCTTTGAACAGAATCCCGCGAACGATGTGCCGTCGACCTCCGCCGCAAAATCAGCAAGCAAGAACGCATGCTGCCACAGTTAGCTCTCTCCGCTGCGTTCACAAATCATCGGCTCAGCCGCCAAGATAAAAGACGATTGCATAGCGAGCGGCAGATTCAGCCGTGGAGGGTCATCACTTTGCGTGGACACGATCACTGCGGAGATGCGCTCTAATTGCGCTGGAACTTCGAGCCGGTCTTCAGCGCGTCGATCTTTTTGCGAAGCAGGGAAGTACGCGCCACCGCGGTGGACTTGCGAATGACCAACTCCGTTTCGATCACGTACTCATCGCCGCGGTTGCGTTTCTGCTTCAGCAGTTTGTTCAATGCTTTGAAGGATGTGATGCCAAGCTCTTCGCGCGGCACGCGAATCGTGGTGAGTGGTGGTCGCGCGAGAAACGAGAAAGCAATGTCGTCAATGCCGATGACCGAGATCTCGCCCGGCACTTCAATGCCGGCCTGCTCGAGTGCGGCCATCACGCCCATCGCGATCAGGTCGCTGCCGCAGAAAATCACGGTCGGCGGCCGCTTTGTCGATACGATCGCCTTCACCGCTTCCGCCGCCGCGTCCAGGTTGTAGGCGCTGTGCGCGACCGGGTCGGGATCAAGACCGCGCTGCTTCAGTCCCTCGACCAATGCGTTCTCAATGTTCGCGGCCGTTTGATTCGTGGGCGGACCAGCGATCACGGCCACGCGCCGGTGTCCAAGCGAAGCAATGTGCTCAATGGCCTGCGACAGGCCGCGCCCATAGTCGATGGTGATGTTGCTGAGCAGGCGGTCGGGCGTGGACATGTTGCTGAGCACCACCGCAATGCCCTCCTGGGTGAGTGACTGGATCACCTCGCCGTCAAGGGAAGACGTCATCACGGCCACGCCGCGCACGTCGTTCTCAATCAGCTTGCGAACCACCGACTTCGTGCGCTCCGGGTTGTACTCCGTGTTGAGCAGCAAAACGTCAAAGCCGCGGTCCCACGCTTCAGATTGAAAGCCGCGAATGATCTCCGGGAAGAACGGGTTGGCGATCTCAGAGATGACCAGGCCGAACAGGTCGCTTTTGCCGATGGCGAGCCGCCGCGCGTGCACGTTGCGGTGGTAGTGCAACTCCTTCACGGCGGACATGACACGGTCCGTGGTTTCAGCGGAGATGTAGGGATTTTTGCTCAGGACGCGCGATACGGTCGCGGGCGAAACGCCTGCCCGCTTTGCAACATCGTGCATGGTATGAGCCATCTTGCTGTTCTACCTCTTCGTTCCGCGCACAACGAGTGTACAGGCAAGATGCTGCAATCAGTGGTTCATCGCACAGAGGCAAACATCGCTCGAAACGCGAACAGGTGCGGCCTCTTCCTGCGCAGGTTATGCCCCCGGAAAGCCGTTCTCTTTCAGGAATGCGTCGCGCAGCACCGGGTTGCGAAAGGCTTCCGTGCCGCCCGTGCCAAGCGTGCAAAGGGCGCCGGTGATATTGCCGGCGCGCGCGCACGTGCGCAGATCGTAACCCTGCAGATAGGCGGCAAGAAAGCCCGCGTCAAAGCTGTCTCCGGCGCCGATCGTATCCACGGGAGTGACGGTCAGGCCCGGTACGTCCCATATCTCGCTCTTATGGCGAACGCGGCACCCATGGCGTCCGCGTTTGACCACGATGACCGGCACGCTCTGCGCAAAGGTTTGCAACGCCTGTTCCAGCGAGACGTTGCCTGCCATGCGGCACAACTCGTCTTCGTTGGGCATAAAGATGTCCACAAGCGGCAGAAGATCGTGCAGCGGCGGCCCCCAGGCGTTCGCCGGGTCGTCGTTGGTATCAAGCGAGACAGTCAGGCCGTACGCCTTCAACTCGCGCACTAAATCACAGATGTCCGCATGCAATGCCTGTTGCAGGTACAGCGAACACAGGTGCAGGTGACGCGCCTGCGTCAGGGCCGTCGCATCCAGGTGCGCGCGCGCAAGCTGCGCAATGCTGCCGAGATAGGTGAAGCTGTGGCGGACGTTGCCGTGCGGCAGCAGAACCGTGACTCCCGTCGTGACTGCCGCGTCCATCCTCACTCGGCTCACGTCCACGTGCATGTGCCGGAGACGCTCGACCGCGATCCGGCCGAAGTCGTCATCGCCAGCAAGTGAATGAAACTGCACCCGCAAGCCGAGCGCGGCCGCATTATGCGCGACGATCGCGGACGAGCTGCCCAGCGTAGCGGCAAAGCCTGTGGCCAGCAGGTCGCGCTCTGTGGGCATTGCCAGCGGCAGGCCGTACAGGATCAAGTCAAGATTCAGTTCGCCTGCGATCGCAAGATCAAACGGCTTGGTCGGCGTCACCGCGTTCCCTCTCCCCGAATTGCAAACGTTTGCACAGGATAGCAGCGCCATTCACAATGGGCTCTGTGCGCGCTCGGTCATGACGCTGCACAGCGAGGTAGAGCATGTCGTCTTCATTGCGTACGCTTCTACGTGAAAAGCGCGGCCACCGTGGCATTTACTCCGTCTGTTCGGCCAGTCCGTGGGTGATTCAGGCAGCAATGCAGCAGGCGCTACCGGGTACCGACCTGCTCCTGATCGAGGCCACCTCGAACCAGGTGAACCAGCAGGGCGGCTACACAGGCATGCAGCCGAAGGACTTTGTCCGCTTCGTTTACTCCATTGCGCAAGAGGCGGGCTTTCCGGTCGAACGGCTGATCCTGGGTGGCGATCACCTGGGACCGAACGCCTGGCAGCATCTGCCGGCAAGCGAAGCGATGAGCCTGGCAGAGACGATGATGGCTGCGTATGCCGAAGCGGGCTTCCAGAAAATTCACCTGGATGCAAGCATGCGTTGCGCCGATGATCCGCCCCAGCTTGCAGATGAAGTCATGGCCGAGCGTGCAGCCCGGCTCTGTGCCGCAACCGAAGCCGCCGCATCGGATGCTGACACTTCGTACGTGGTGGGCACAGAGGTGCCGACACCGGGCGGCGCGAATCACTCGCTATCGACGTTGGAAGTCACCTCGACCGAGGCGGTCGAACATACGCTTGCCATGCACCAGGCCGCGTTCGAGCGAGCCGGCTTGCAGAGTGCGTGGGATCGCGTGATTGCCGTTGTCGTGCAACCCGGGGTTGAGTTCGACCACAACGCGGTGATCGATTACGCACCGGAGAAGGCTGCGCATTTGCAACACTTTTTGCAGGCGCATCCGCAGCTTGTCATGGAGGCGCACAGCACCGATTACCAACGGCCCGTTGCGTTTCAGAATCTGGTACGCGATGGCTTCGCGATCCTGAAAGTTGGGCCGGCTCTGACGTTCGCGCAACGCGAAGCGCTGTTTGCGCTGGAGGCGGTGGAGCAGTGGCTTGTGCCTGCCGCCACGCGATCGCATCTGCGCGCGACCGTCGAGCGCGCCATGCTTGCAAAGCCGAAGCAGTGGCAAACGTATTACCAGGGCACCCCGGAAGAGCAGGCGCAGCTTCGCGTGCACAGCTACAGCGATCGCGTTCGCTACTACTGGAACGAGCCGGAGATCGAGGCTGCTGTCGATCGGCTGATCGCGAACCTGCGCCGGACCCGCATCCCGGAGACCTTGCTAAGCCAGCACCTGCCGCAGGAGTACCTTCAGGTGCGCGGGGGCCTGCTAAATGCCGATCCGGCAGCGCTGGTGCACGCGCACATACGTGCCGCGCTCGACCCATATCGAAGAGCTGCACTGGGCATCTCTGAACCTGACCGGAGCTAGAGCCACGCCGCGCTGATTCACTCCGTAGCGCAAGCCGGCGCATCCGCGAGCCACGCTCCTCAACCCATCAGAGCAAGCAGGTCGTGCAGGCTTGTCTTGGCCTGAATCTGCGCGCCGGCGGGTACGCCCCTGCCGATCAGCACGGCCTGACCATAACCCGGGTGCCACGCCAGAAAATGCGCGCGTCCCGCCCCTGGCAGCCGCTGCAGGTTGACATAGGTCAGGTGCGCTCCCATCTCCGCGTCAACCAGCGATCCGGCTGGATCGAGCGGCGGCTCGGCAGTGGGCTGCGAAAGCCGCAGGTCCATGGAGGCCGACTGATTGCGCGGCGTGAACCGGGCCACCAGCGTGCGCGGCTGTGCACGACGCAGCACCTCGCGCGCGGTCCACTGCACAAACGTGGTCGCATACAGCTGTGTGCCGGAGCCGCCCACCAGCACGTCTGTCGCGAAGTCACGCAGCACCGGATCAGTCGCAGCGGGCAAACCCATCTGCTGGGGCGTCAGCGCGCGCATGGCATCGCGCATGCCTTCAGGGCCGCCCGTACCCTCGGCGTTGCGGGCGTCGTTCATCATGCGCAGCAGCTGCTGGCGCGCGGGCTGCAGTTCCGCGTAGGACAGGGTCGCCACCGGTAACTGCGCCGAAGGGATGATGCCGCCGGAGATGTGCCAATGCGCATACGTCTGCGGCGCCGCCTTCGCGCGGGCCGTCAGCCACGTGTCCAGAGCCGTAAGCCACTCGTCTGGAGACGCCGGGTCCCCCGCCCCGTCCACGGCCAGATAGTGCGTTCCCAGCGGACGCAATCTGCGAAACAGGGCGGGCGCGGCAGAGTCCGTGCGCAGGCGCGTGTCATACGCCACGACCACCGCGCGAGGCTGGGTCAGCGGGTCGTCCACAGACTCGGGCGGCACGACGAGTTTGGCGGCATTGCGGAACGCGGCAATCTGCCCGGAGCTCCACATCTCCGCCGTGATGCGCTCGACCCAAAGCGACGGCGCGGTCTCCCATCCGGATGCCTTGAGTGCCGGCGAAAGGCGCAATGCCGCAAAGGCATCCATGGCTCGCTGCATCTCTGCCGAGAGAGGTGGCTGCAGCGACTGCAACGTTGCCCGCAGCTCCTGCTGCTCGCGTGGAAAGATGCGCTCATAACGCTGCGCCTGTTGCAACAGCAGAGCCGCCAACGGCACCGGCAGCGAGCGCAACAACGGCAATGCCTGTGCGGCGAAGTCGCTCATCCGCGCACCTCCATTGCCGACGCCGTCACGACCGCAGCTCCGTTACGAGCCGGCCCTGCGCGCGCGGCGCGTCAGACCCCAGCAGCGACGCTACCGTCGGCGCCAGGTCAATCGATTCAACAGCGCGATCCACAATCGCATTCTGTTTCACGTTCGGTCCCAGCGCGAGCATCCACGTAGTGCGCGAAAGCGCATCGCCGGTGCGATGGTGTTGAAAGCCGTTGCCTCCGGCGTCCGCGTCGGAATCACGGCCAAAATCCGGCAGGATCAGCAGGTTGGTGCGGTCCTTATACTCGGGGTTCGACTGGATCATGCGCCAAAGCTCGGCGCAGATGCGGTCGGACCGCCGCACCGCGTCCACATACAGTGAGAACGCGCCCGTGTGCGCCACGTCAATGTCGTGCAGCGTGATCCACAGCAGGCTTGGTGCGGTCTCCTGCATGATGCGCTGGGCCACATACAGCGAAAGCTCGTCGGGACTGCTGAGCGTGCGTGCGTGGGCGGCAAAGTCCTGCACGCTCAGCTTCAGCATGCTTTCGATGCGGCCGGCTGGCAGCTCCTGCTGTAGCGAGACGGGTGCCTGGATCGGCGATTCGTAGTTGTCGGTAAGCAGGTGGTCCAAGCCGGAAAAGGCGGGCAGACCGTCGGGCCGCGCAAGCATGCGTTTCGGCAGTACCACCGTCGCGCCCTGGCCGCCGTACTGCGCATAAGAGCTCTGCCCGATGCGATTGAAACCATTGCTCGGCGCAACGACCCAGGCATCGGTTGCGGGGCGGTTCCTGCCCGCGCGGAAGTATTCGAACACGGTCGGATTCGCCGGCGAAACGTCCGCGAAGTTGTTGAACCGCTCGTACACCCCGGTGGCAAGCGACGCGGTTGCGACGTAGTGCCCCAGGATGCCGCGATTGACCACCTGCGTGAAGAACGTGCCCTGCGGCAAAAGTTCGTGGATCAGGTGCGGAATGTTCTCCTGGCCCTCGGGCGCGAAGGTCTCCTGGTCGCGCGCGCCACCTCCAAAGGTGACCACCACGACTTTTCGATTCGCCGCCGGTGCCGCCCAGGCCCGGCCAGCAAGCACGCTGGACGCAGAGGTGACCAAAGCGGAGCCGCAAAGCCCGCGCAGAAACTCGCGGCGGGTACGGCTTTGTTCGGCGGCAATGCGGTTCCAGAGCGAATGTTCCGGCATAGCGTTGGGATCGGCAAAGAGTTTGCAACGTGGTGGTGGCAGCGCCTGACGCGATCAAAGCACAGAGCCTGCCTCACGTTATAGCTTTGTAAGGGGACAATATCCGGTTTCGCACCCATGTGTCGAACTGGCGAATGGAGGGGGTACGATGAGCGATCTGCCCACACTGGAACTGCCCGCCGGTCACTCCCGGCTGCTGCTGCACTCATGCTGCGCGCCTTGCTCCGGCGAGGTGATGGAAACGCTCGTGCGTTCGGGCATCGACTTCACCATCTACTTCTATAACCCAAACATCCACCCGCGCCGCGAGTACGACCTTCGCAAGGATGAGAACCATCGCTTCGCACAGAAGCATGGCATCCCCGTAATCGACGCCGATTACGACATGGAAAACTGGTTCGACCGCGTAAAAGGTATGGAGCATGAGCCCGAGCGTGGCGCGCGCTGCACCTCCTGCTTCGACATGCGGTTCGAGCGCACTGCCTTGTACGCGCATGAGCATGGTTTCGACCTGATCAGCAGTTCCCTTGGCATCTCTCGCTGGAAAGATTTTCAGCAGGTGACCGGCTCGGGCGTGCGCGCCGCCGGCCGCTATGAAGGCGTGCAATATTGGGAGTACAACTGGCGCAAGATGGGCGGTGCCAGCCGCATGATCGACATCAGCAAGCGCGAAAACTTCTATCAGCAGGAGTACTGCGGTTGCGCCTACTCGCTGCGCGATACCAACTTGCACCGCATTCGGGCGGGGCGCGACGTGATTCGCATTGGCGAAATGTATTACGGTGAGGCGGAACCGGCGGAGTAATTCGATGACTGCGGCTGGTGGTCACAAAGCCAACAAGCCGCATCACACCAGCGCAGGATTTTGCAGGCAAACGCCTGCAGCATGTGGAGGCTCAGTTGGCGAATCCTTCTGTCACCACCATCACCATCGACGGGACGTGCTCCAGGTACAAAAGCTGATCAACAAGGTCGTCAACGACGGGTACGTCGCGACAGCGTGCTGGGTGGTGGAGAGAACGGCAAGCTCGCCACACCTCTTCCGGAAAACGGCCTTCCCTCCCCGCCCTATGGAACGCCATTAAGCAGATCGAACTTCTCTACTTCCACGGCCGCGCCAACCCCCACGGCATCGCCGTGATCGACCCACAAGCCGACGAATCGCTCTTCGTCTTTCTGGTCGCCCTGGCAAACGGCAGCCAAAAAGCGAAAGAACAACTTTCCGTGCAGATGAAAGCCTTGGCAGCAGCGATGGTGCCTGACGGCATGGTTTTGATGAACGCAGGCGGCACCGATCCGGACGGTAATGTTCAGGCTGCCAAGATGTCACGAATCGATTTCTATCTTCCAGGTCTGCTCGACGCTCTTACCCGTCTGGGTCTGAACGACACAGACATGGTGCTGCTTGCACTTGCGTGCGTTCGGACCGAGACCGGCAGTTTCAAACCAAAAGACGAGCCGGAGTACGATCTGAACACGACTGGAACGTACATTAACAACGCCACCGGTCAGCCGACCTGGAGTTCAAACGCAAAGACGATTCACAACGATCACAACCCTACCAGCCTAAAACTTCACCATGGCCTGCAAACGAAAAAGGTTGGTGAAGAAACTTGGCAGGAAAATGCTCAAAGTGTGAAAGGTGACATTTATCAAGGAAATCCGGGGCTGGGCAACACGCAGCCGGGGGATGGCTGGTATTTCCGGGGTAGAGGCTTCATTCAACTGACCGGAAGATTTCAGTACACGGCGGCGTCTCGACATTCGGGAGTTGGTGATTTATTTGTGACGAACCCGGATGCGGTGAACTCACAGCAATATGCAGGCGCAGCCGTTGCAGGCTACCTAAAAGCCAGTGAGAAAAACCTACGGAAAAATCTTCGCGACAGGGGATCTGATCGCACTGCGGAAAGCCGTAAACGGCGGCACATACGGTCTGACCGATTTTCAGACCGCATGGAATGCGGGCAAACGCCTCATTAGCGAAGACATAATTCAGCAGGCGCGTCATTCTGTGAGGAAAGCGAGAAGGGTAAAGAGGAAAGCTCCATGACGGTGTTCAGAAATCTAGTCGGCATTGCCGCCGCTTTTCTGTGTGTTCCGTCAGCATTGTTTCAGAGCTCTGGACCTCAGATCGACAATGGCAGATATATCCGATCCATAACGGCGACTCCGGACGGTTCGAATCTCGTGCTTGGCTTATATGAACCGCACGGAAAGAATTTTGCTATCTCACTCACTCCTCTATCCGGGCGAATCCTGTGGCAGCGTGAGTTTGAACCGATTCCGACAAAACTTGTTATGGGACCTGACGGCCATACGTTGGCCCTCGGCTTTGGTGGCGTTTTCGGAGATGGTCCCGGCGTCTTGATCCTGAATAGCACATCAGGCAAACAGGAGCAGGCGCTGGGGGCTGACGATAAGCTGGATTTTGAACCCGGGGCGATGTACAACACTTGGGGAAACGGCATCGTGGGCCTTGCGTTCTCTCCCGATCAGGGTCTTCTCTATGGTGTTAGTAACGACACGCTATTTGCATGGGACCTGAAGGCGCAACATTACCTTTGGGTACAAGACATTCCGGGGGTTTTTGAAACGCCGCGTGACCTCCATGACATTCTTCCGTACGGTCATGCCAGCGCGCTCGCCCTTTCGCCAGACGGCAAACAACTCGCTGCAGCGAGGACCGTGCTTCACGTTACCTCTGCGGGAAGTACACGTCCTGTACATTTCATCTCGCGTGGCAGTAAAGACATCCAGATGCTGTCGCCGGGCAGGCCAGTGTTCTCCTCGGACAACAAGGTCCTTGCAGCAGGGGATGCAGCGCCGCTGGACCGGCAGGGAAACAGGAGCTACGCCTTGGAGTATTGGGTCGGCAGCAACCCGAGAGGCACGCGCGTACCCGGCTGTGGCGGTGGCATCGCATGGACCGACCAGCCGGACATCTTCGGCTGCCAGGACACTGCGGGAGCACATCTGCGGAACATACATGACCCCACGAAAGACATCGGCGCTGCCGGCCCGCCCAGCGATCTGCCCATCCTGAAGGTTGGAAATTCGCTCTGGTCTGTCGCGTACAAGAATGGCGATTGGAAAGATGCAACGAAGCCGTTGCCGCTGACCTTGGTGGAACTCGGCACAGGCAAGCGACTTACGATAACACTACCGGGCCGGGGCAAGTAACAATGGATGGCTGGTGTGGCAGCCTCCTATTTAGCCCATGGCAAGAACGCGGAAGAGGAAACGGTCGTGAGCGTATCTGCTTGTTCATCGCGCAGAGTCCGCCTGGTGCTCGCGCTATTTCTGCAGAGTATTGTGGCGCTCTGCTGCCCCTGCGAGGATCGTGTCGAGCGGACCGTCCGGATGATCTCGGCCTCCGCGTCAGGTTCGGAACTGGTGGTCGTGCTGGCAGACGATGGCTCCGACAAGACGCCTACCGTTCTTGCGATTTCCGTGGCGAGTGGAAAAGTGCTTTGGAATCGTGACGATCTGCCGCTGGCGTATGGTGCAGCGTTCTCACCATCAGGCAAAACGATCGCCCTGGCGGTTGACCGGCCTCCGAAGAACGATTCCGTGGCACAGATCGTGGACGCTGCCAGCGGCAAGGTGCTGGAGAGTATTCGACAACAGGACGCTCCCGGGTATTTTCCGGCGAAAACGCAGGAAATTGCTTTCTCGCCGGATGGGTCGATCCTGTACGGACTCGGTGAGCAGTATCTTTACGCCTGGGATACGGTGACCAGCAAACTTCTGTGGACTCGCGAGGTGCCGGGCGGATCGCCCGACACGCAGACGGACACCGCAACCAGCTTTGCGCTCTCAGCCGATGGCCGCACGTTGGGATTAAATCGCTTCGGTCTGGTTTACCTACTGCAGGTCGGCAGGATGAAGCCAGGGTGGGCCACTGAGCTGCCGGGCAACATTAATAACGTGGGAGACCAGCCGGCGTTCTCACCCGATGGACGTTACTTCGTCACAGGCTTTGGATTTGGCTCCAGCTTCGCGGGTTCCTCGAGCCATTACCCGCAAGGCGGCCTGTTGTGGAAGCTGAACGGGAGTAAACCGATTCCGGTGAAGGATTGTGGAGGTTACTTTGCGTGGACCTACAATCCGGAGGTGTTCGTCTGCCAGAGCTATACCGGAACACACCTGCGCAGTATCCATGATCCGAACAAAGACATCGGCGCAGCATGCCCGATCAGCGATTTGCCATTTGTGAAGGTCGGCAACTCCCTCTGGGCCGCCGCATACAAGATCACCGACTGGAAAGACCCCAGCAAGCCCTTACCGCTTACCTTGGTTGAACTCGGCTCCGGCAAGCGCGTCACGATCACACTGCCCGGCCGTAGCGCAGGAAAGTAGACTACGAACTCGACCGCAATGCTTCGCCGATCTCGGTGGTCAACCGCTTTCGTTGGGAATGCCCGGTAGAGCTCGCCATCCGCTGTTCCGGGTTTGACGCGGGGCGGAACTCCGGCCTAGCAGAGCCGCACGCGTGCAGGATGCCGCTGAGCTCATACGCGCTCTGGGGACGCGCGGCGACGTCCACGCTCAGCAACGCATGCAGAAGACGAGCGACCGGGTCCGATTCCTCCAGCACCTCCGGCATGCGCCACACCCCGTGCAGGTGCCGGTTGCGGATCTCCTTCATGGAAGTGCCTTGAAACAGCGGCGTTCCGCTGAGCGCCTCACCCAGAACGGCACCCAGCGAATACAGGTCGCTGCGAATGTCCAGCGGCTCGCCGCGCAACTGTTCGGGGCTGGCATACAGCGGCGTGCCGCCCACAAACGGCCGGTCCTGCGGTCCGTTCGTCTGCGAAATGCCTAAATCCAGCAAGCGATAGTGGCCAAACGTATCGCGGCGGATGTTGCCGGGCGTCAGGTCGCAATGCACCACGCTCTGCGATTCCGCGTGGCACAGCAGGCTGCTCATTTGCGCGGCCATCTGCAATGCTTCTTCGCGGCCAAGCGGTCCTTGCCGAGCAAGAATCTGGTCCAGGTCCTCACCGCCGATGTAGGGCATCAGCAGAAAGAAAAGGCCGTCCAGCTCGCCAAAGTCGAAAACGGGAACGGCGTTGGGATGATCGCCCAGCAGCGCCGCGTGCGTGGCTTCCAGGCGAAAGCTGCTGAGCACGCCGGCGCGTTCCACTAGCTCCGGGTGCAACACTTTTGCAACAAATGGACCCCGGTGCAGCCGATGCCGCAACAGAAAGATGGTCGCCATGCCGCCGATCGCGAGCGGGCGTTCGACCTCAAAGCGGCTGCCTAGAACAATCCGGAGCCGCTCCGCGAGTTCGTTCGTGTCGGAACGCGATTCGCCGTTCATAGCAGCCGCCTTCGACGCGCGCTGCTGGCTGAAACATCCAGATATGGCGCAGCTTCGTAAGCCACACCCTGCAGCGGCATCGCTGGCCCACCCTCGCAGGGCAGCGCATCCGGTTGCATCACGTGCGGCGCTCGATCGTTGCAGAGCGTTCCGGCCAGCATCGCCACCAGCCTGTGCAGCGCCAGTTCCACGCTGTTGCTCACGCGGTGCCGCTCCCACAGGCACACAAACCCGGTCTCCGGGTGCACGTTGGGGTGAACGACCGGGATACGCAGGTACATCTCCATGGGAACTGCCGGAAAGTGTACCGGGAACTCCACCCGGAGGTCATGCACGAAAAGACAGTCCCCGTGCTGCTGCCTGGGGATGGACATTGCGGAGGGTCCGTGCAGCGTTGTGTGGAACTCCGCGCCATCTCTGCGCAGGCCCGTCAGCCGGCCGGCATTCACGGCCGCAAGCTGTTCCAGCAGCGCCCATTCCGCGCTCAGGCGCCGCTCGGTCAGGGCAAACACCCCGGGTCAGCCGTTCGTGGCGACGGTGGATACGCGCAACACGTCGCTGGGGCGAACACCCTGCTCGGTTAGCCCCTGCGCAAAGTCAAGACTCCGGCCGTTCCACACGACTTCGGGCTCGCCCTCGCCCTTCAGAATGTTGCCGCGCTCTCGCAGATCGAACAGGATCTCTTCCAGCACCATGTCCAACGTTTCGCCGTCATCAATATCGACGTTGTACTTGGTTTCTCCGTTCACTGTGTCAAAGTACACCTGGTATTTCGGCATGGCTCTCTCCAAGACAAGGGGTGCTGCAAAATGCTCAGTCTGCGCCGACGGGGGACGCGACGGTATGTGCAAGCGATGCGGGAAGATCGGGAAGGGCTGTCCTGCATCGCTGACATTCCCCGTTGGTGAAGTCCCAGCAGTCACGGCACTGCGCTCGACGGCAGTGCGGACAGAGCCGCAGGTCCACCTGGTCGGCTGCCCCCCGGCACACCTGGCAGCGGTCGTGGCGCGAGCGCGCACCGGCCACCCGCAGCCACCAGCTTTCCTCCATCGGCAGCAGCGGCACGCGTTGATCCAGGCATAGCTGGCAGCGCGCATGCTCAAAGCTCCAACAGGTTTCGTCGCACACGTGCATGCTGCACCGAGGGCAGGCGAAGACCAGGGAACTGGCGCTCAGGCTCCGGTTGCACAGACCGCAGCGCGCCTCGGACCGCCGCAGCAGATATACAGTCAGACCACTGCCCGCGGCCGCCGGCAGAAACGTGAACAGCCCGGCAAAGGTCGGCCGCAGCGAAAGGTCGAGCAGCGCCGCCACAACCGCGCACAACGCGGCACACACCAGCGGCGGCAACCAGACAGCACCCGACGGCAGCTCAAAATGCAGCCAAAGCCACGTAGCGCCCGCGCTCAGCAGCAGGGCTGCCACCAGCGCCGCGGCAGCACCGCCCAGCGCCGCGCAGAACTGCAACGACGCCAACAGGACCAGCACACCCAACAACAGGGCGGCCCGCTCCAACGATCGATTCATACCGCAACCTCCTGTGGCGAGAGTTCCTGGTCAGTGTCGCGCATCCAGTACAGATGCCGCGCGGGCATTCCAAGCTGCCGCGGCGAACAGCCGCTGTACGGGTCTCCATGCCGGACGCGAAAAATCGCCCGCAGCGGCTGCTGTTGGAAACATCCGCATGCAGCACAAGGCGAGCGCCGGACCTGGGCCACGCGCTGCATGGGCCGGGTGCGCACGCCGCACGCTTCGCAAACCGCTTCGGTGCACACCGGCCAGTTCAGCACCAGTTCGCGCGCCCCGTCCCGCAGGACCGTGGCAAGCGGCTCCTCCCACGCAAGCTCCTCGAGCATTGCCGACGGCGCATCGTGCCAGGGACAGGTAGCGCTTCGACTCAACTCGAACGATTCCGTCTGCCACGCATCATCCGCTCCCAGGGCGAGCCGCGTGCTGTGCGACACCTTGCTTGCAAGCGAAACCTCGCTCGCAAGCTGCTGCCAGTCAAGGATTTGCCTCAGCATCTCAGCCGCAACCGCGTTCAGCGTGGCCAGGGCTGCCGCCATGGCCGGCACGCTTTCCGGAGCCTGGCAGCCCAGCGACGTGGAAGCGGCATACCCCAGCACCGCGGCTCTCCTGCTCTCCGCCAGCCCGCATAAAAAACAGGCCGCCGCCTCTGCGGGCGGAAATATGGTGACGCGGCCCCCGGCGATTTCCTGGCCAACAACTGCGCCATCCAGCATTGGCTTGCCGAGTGCCCGCGCGATCCATGCCGTCTCCACGCGGGATAAAACGCTGTCCGTACAGCAGCAGAGCAGGTCCACCTCCCGGAGATCGGCCCATCCGGCGTCCGCGATCTCGCACGAGGCCGATCGCCAGCGAAGCCCATCCAGCTCCTGCGCGGCGACGGCGAGCAGCTCTGCCTTGTTCTGCCGCGCACCAGATTTCTGCGACGCGCTCGTTTCCAGGTGGTCTACCGCTCGCCGAAGCAGCGGACTCAGCACCAGGTTGCGCTCCTCCACAGCGTCCGGATCAACCAGCAGCACGGAAGCAAAGCGTTGCTCCCGCAATTGCCCCAGCAGCGCGGACCCCAGCGCACCGGTGCCCACCACGCAAAGGCGCGGCTTCGCGGACATATCAGGTTGCATGGACCGCCTCGCCTGGTCTGGAAGTTTCGGCGTCACTAGTCTGTAGGCTCGCACCCACGCTGAACCATGCCACGAAGATGCCATTTACGGACAACCAAGAACGTCGTCTCATCCCTCTATAACCCTACCGGCAGAGTAGAACCGCCCAGCGGCGAACTACATTTGCGACTTTGAAGTTTTTGGCTGCCTGCATGAGTCTGTATCGCGGATTATGGTTTGCCACAGTAGCGGGCATGGCGGCCGGCCTGCTCGCCTCGCTGCTGACCGCGCTGGTGCAAATTCCTTTAAGCAGCGCGCGGTCTCATCTTTTGCCGGACTCCGTAGCTTTCTTTCTATTCGGCATTCTTGTCTCCGTCGCCCTCTATATTCACTTCGACAAGGTGCTGCTTGGCCGCGTTCGCGGATCGTCCGTGGGCTGGGGTTTCCTCTTTGGCGGCGTGGCCGCACTCGTCGCGGCGGGACTGAATTATCTGCTTTTCGCTGGCATTGCTCCGTCCGCACCGTCGCTCTACCGCATCGCCGCCTGGGCACTCTGCTTTTCCGTGGTCGCGCTCGGTCTGGGGCTCCGCTGGGTACGGACCAATATCGCGCGGGTCTTCCATACCTATGCCGGGGGCCTGCTGGGCGGGCTTCTGGGTGGGATCGTCTTTGTTCTGTTTACACCGCATCTGCCGGCCGGTGTGGCCATGTGCGGCATGATGCTGGCTGGCGCGGGCATGGGATTCGGCGCCGGCATCGCCCCGATACTGGTGCGGGATGGACAACTGCGCTTTGTCAGCTCCGGCGACGCACGCGCGCAGAATAAGCTCGGCAAGAACAAGACCTTGTGGGATCTGGACGTTGAGGAGTCCTACACCCTGGGAAGCGCGCAAACCGCGCAAAGCGGCAGCAAATTTCAGCAGGGTGCCGACATCTGCATTCCAGACAATTCCATCGCCCCGCGGCACGCCGTCGTATTCTCAAAGGAAGGCCGCTACTTTATTGCGCGGCACCCCGACGCGGGTGGTCCGGAGGGCATCGCCAAATACGTGCTTCGCGTCAAGGGCAAAACCGTCGTTTCGTCCCAGGAGCTTGCGCCTCAGGACGACGTCTTGATTGGCCGCACCGCTCTCCGCTTCGACAGCAGAAAGCTGGGTGAGTAGTGCGCCTGTCCGCCTTTGCGACGCGTCTTCTGCGACCTGCCCTGTATCTGGCCGGAGCGGTCCTGTGCGCTGCTGCCCTCGGAACAAACTCGGGCGCGGCTGCCCAGGGCGGCTCTGCCCTCGCCGCGTCTGCCCAGGGCGGCTCTGCCCTCGCGCAAAAAGCAGTCGCGCTGCATACCGTTTCCGAGCCTGTCCTGGTGGATTGCGCGCCCGTCACGCTGTCGCCCTGCATGTCGGCCGTGGTCACGCCGGCTGCGTCCAGCGGTCTGCCGGCGCCGGTGCAACTGCCGCCCGCCGCGCAGCTTGCCTCCGCGTTTCGGCTAACTGGGCCTTCGGGCGAGGTGACGCCCTTTTTCGCCTCTTCCGGCGTTGGCCCGGATGCCGGCGATCACACCAATGTGGTGCTGCTGATCGTGGACATCAGCGGCAGCATGAACGATAAGATGGCCAGCGGACAGACCCGCTTCGAGGCGGCCCGCTCCGCCATTGCACAGTTTCTGGACGGCATGCAGGAGGGATCGGACCGCGTTGCGATCGTTCCCTTCGAAAGCCACAACGTCATTTCGACCATTCGCGGCGCCGTCTACGCTTCGCACAAGGCGGACGCACTCGCACAACTGAAAGCCTTGCCCGTTCCCGGAACCAAGAACAACACCGCGCTCTACCAGGCTGTGTTTACCGGTGAAGAAGCCCTGCATAACGAGATCGAAACCCTGCGCCGCGAGGGGACGGGCAACGGTGTGCAACCGCACCTGATTGTGATGACCGACGGCAAGAACGAGGTCACGCCCGGCGACGATGCTCTGCTGCTGGACGGCGATCATGGCCTGCAACAGGCCGCCGCCCAGGTGCAGGCAGCGCACATGGACACCATCGGCATCGGCTTTGGCGACCGCGCGCAAATCGATACAGCCGCCCTCCAGCGTCTGTCGACGCGTTTCTTTTACGCCGCCGACGCCGCGCAACTGCTGGACGCCCTGCACGTGACACGCTCCGCGGTAAGCCATGCCGTGACCCTGACATGGCTGCTGCCGGAAGGGAGCCGGGTCGCGCTGGCCGGCCGCGACCAGCAGTGGGTCCCCACGCTGCACCTGGAAGACAACTCGGTGCTGACCGGCGAGCCGTTGCGTCTGCTGGTGCCCGCAACGGCGCCGCCCGTGTTTGACCGCAAGGCCGGCCCTGACGAACTTAACACCCTCATCGCAACCCACCCGGACGTCAACTCCGGCTGGACCCTGGTGCTGACCCACAGTCTGCTGTACGCCGTTGCCGCCCTTCTGCTGCTTCTGCTCTGGTTCTGGGTGCCTCGCCTCATCTGGGGTCATGAACTCCTCGGCATGCCGGACCGCAAACAGCGCTGGCGCGGTGAGCGGGCCACCACCGACCCTGGCCTGCGCCCTGGGGTCAAGGCGGCATCCGCGGTCCAGGTACGGTCCACCACATCACTGCCCGAGGGCTTTGCCCCGGAGACTGCGGCCAGTCCGCTGCAACGTTCCGCGGCGCAGGTCACTCAAATTCAGTCCCGCGGCGAGTTTTCACGAACCCGCCTCAATGTCGATCGGTAAGCTCGTATCACGGTTGCTTAAAGGAGTCACCCAATGCCTCTGGTCAAAGTCGTTCGAAAAGGTGTTACCGCCGCGATTCGCAAGGTACCCACCTCCACTGCGGCAGCCATGCTGCCCATGACACTGGACCGTGTCGGAGCCGAGGCCGGCTCTGAAACGGAAGAACTGAAAAAGGTCGAGGACCTGGGCGATGCCTTTCGCCAATTTCAACCCAAGCTCAAATTTCAGGGTTACGCCGGTCCGGAACAGTCCGAGTTCCGCGCCGAATTCGACTTCCGCTCCATCAAGGATTTCGACCCGGAAAACCTGCAGAAGCGGCAGGAGGTCAAAGGTGCTGACGGCGAATCGCACCTCCTGCGCAACGACCTGGCCGACCTGAAAACGAACATTGACCTGCTGTACCGCCTGAAGGATCGTTGGAAGCTGCCCGCGGTACGCCGCGCCTGGGGCAATGCGTCGCAACGGCAGGAGATTGTGGAAGCACTCGGAAAGCTGCGCAACGAGCTTCAGCGCGTTGCGGAAGGGGAAAAGTAAGCCATGGCAGAGACCGCGACCGCAACACGGACTACCGAACAGATTCTGGGCAACAGCGCCGCACGCGAACTCCTGCAGGACATCTTCGCGGACCTGCACCCGGGCCTGACCAACGAGAAGCGCGAAATCGCCAGCATCTTCTCCGCGCAGTCAGCCAAGGAATTCCTGAACCAGCTCACGAATTTTGAGCAACTCATCAGCGCCAACGACAGCTATGACCAAACCGTAAAGAAGCTGCAAGGCCAGATCGACGGCGCGGAGTCCGTGCGCGACGAACTGCTCGCGCAGATCTTCGATCAGGTCCGGCCGTTGGAACTTTCCTACCGGCAGGTCCAGCTCTTCTTCGAGAACACCAAGGTGAACGACGGCAAGGTACGCAAGCCGGTCGAGCTCTTCATCCTGAACTCCGATCCGAAGGCAATGGAGGACATCTTCTCCATGAGTGTCGCCGCGCTGGAGCACTTTGTGGTGCAGCGCAATGACAACTTCAACTTCCGCGACGACATCTGCAACCTGGTCGTGCCCGGCTACTACCCCCAGCCCATCCGTGAAAAGCTGGAGCTGCTGTCGAATACGTGGGGCATGCTGCTGATCGGCGACCTGGACGACGAAACCTCGTTCAAGAATGTGGAGCGCAACTTCCTGCCCGGCGGCAAGTATGAGTTCCTCAAGCGGCCGGAGGATGCGGCAGCCTCGGACGTGTGCCTGATGGGCTATCTGCAGATGCGTCCGGCGCACTGGTTCGAAAAAGGCGACAGCGAGCAGGATGGCCTGTACGGTCCTCCTTCCATGGTCTTTGCCGGTGCCGTCGCGCGTGCCGATGACGCGCAGGGCATGGCGCAGGGTCCTGTCGGCTCGCGGTTCGGTCGGGTCAACGGCGCGGCCAAGGCGCGCATCGAGCCGCTGATCGGGCAAATGGAGCACCTTTCCATGGAGCGCCAGCTAATCCCGATCATCCGCGATGCGGACAACCACCTGTGCTTCTACGGCTGCCGCACCCAGGCCGACGATCCCTACGGCGTGCTGAAATTTTTCACGTCGTACCGCATCCTGCGCTACCTGGAGCGTTGCTGCCGCCACTACCTGCTGCAGGTCGCCGGGCAGGTGCTGACCCGCGACTTCATGGACCAGCAGATTGAAACGCCGCTGAAGCGCCTGCTCGATGAGCAGGTGGAGCAGGGCACGATCCTGGGCTACGACCTGTTCGTCGACAAGGATTCGAACAAACGCATGCAGGGCATCTGCGACATCACGCTGAACGTGATGCCAACGGGCCCGGCAGAAACGTTTGTCCTGAAAATCGACGTTCCCGAATTTACCAAGCAGGAACCGGCCAAGAAGTAGCGGAGAAGTCCATGGCACAGGTACGTTTCAGGATCGGTGTTCCAGGTGCGGGTTCGGCGGCGCGCGACGCCGAGTCCGCGCGCGACAGTTTCCGTACGCTGCGCCCGGAAGCTGGCTCCGCCGCCCGCCAGGCGGAAGAAGAACGTCGCAACGCAGACATCCCGGCCATGCGTCGCATGAATAGCACCACCATCCGCATGCAGACACCCTCCCAACGCCCCGCGGAATGGATGAAATCCGCATCCGAGTCCGCGGAAGCACAGCCACGTAAAGCGGAAAACGGAGCGAGTGCGGCATCCAATTTGCCCAGCTCTCCCGTCCCTTCCATGTCAGCAGAAAAGCCGGCGGCCGCACTCGCCCCTGCGGGCACACTCTCTGGCGCGGAGCCCACACATAATTCTCTCGAAGCGAGCCCGCTGCAAACGGCAGCGGCGAAATTCAGGTCGCTGTTCCGCTCCGTGTTTCCCAGAGCAGCCGGCGAAAACTAAACCGTTCACCGCAACACAGCAAGCAAGGAGTTCCCTATGGCAAATCCGTACCGCACTACCGTGACGATCGACGGCCAGAAATTCCAGGCGGTCACCACCAGCGTGAAGTTCAACACCGCCAAGGACCGCGCGGGCGTTGCGCAGATGGGTTCCTTGTCCACCAAGATCCGCGTCTGGGCCGACCTGCACGATGACGTGAACCTGCCCTTCAGCACCGTGAAGCACCTGTTTGACCTGTCCAACGTGGTCACCCGCGACAAGATCAAGGCCATCAAGATCGAGTTCTGGAAGGACGACTCGCAGCAGGACGCGCTGATCTCGTACAGCTTCAACGGCTGGATCCGCCGCTTTGAAACCTCCAACCCGCTCGATTTCCTCCCGCGCAGCGTTTCCGCGAGCACCGAGGATGCCCTGGCCGAGGGTGCGGCGCCCAGCCTGAACCACATGCTGGTTCTCGACATTGAGCCGGCACTGAACCAGCAGAACTTCCAAGACGTGAAGCTCAGCAACTAGCGGTGGATTGTTATCCCTGCCCGGGGCGAAAGCCCTCTTCTGAAACGACCGGATGCAGCGGCCTAAACGCCACTGCATCCCACCCGAAAGGACCAGGATCACCATGGCAGCTCCCTACCGCAGCACCTGCACGATCAATGGAAACAAGTTCGATTGCCTCTCTATCTCGGTCGCGTTCAACACGGACAAGGACCGCGCCGGCATGCCCCAGATGGGCTCGCTGCACACCAACATGCGCGCCTATGTCGACTTTCACGACGACACCAACATTCCCTTTTCGACCATGAGCAGCCTGTTCAATCTGTCCAACGTCGTGACCCGCGACAAGGTCGTGCCGATCAAGCTCGAGTTCTGGAAGGACGATTCGCACCAGGACGCACTGGCTTCCTACAGCTTCAATGGCTGGATCAGCGGCTTTCACACGCTGAACCCATACATGAGCGACGAACAGCTCACCGAAGAGGACCACGCCGGCGTGAACCATATCCTGGTCCTCGACCTGGAAGCGGAGATGAACCAGCAGAACTTCGCGGACATCGCGCTGAGCAACTAAGCATCACCCCTTGTGAGGGCGCCCGCAGCGTGCGGGCGCTCTCGCTTCTCTTTCTGCCTGACGATTTTCGGGCCTCACCGGTGCTGAGGGCTTTGTGCAGTCCATCGCATTTCCATTGCGCTTGCAGGAAAGCGGACTTTTACGCCGCGACGATCGCGCCGCGTCCGTGCTTTCCCTGCTGCAGGTCATGGCGCGCACGCCCCAGGGCTCCTGGCGCGCCTGCCCGGAGTTCGGATTGCGCGACCTGTTTGAGGACGGCCGCCAGCGCGCGGACCTGCCGCGGCTCGTCGCCGAACGCATCAACGGTTCGCTCGCCGATCTTGGCCTTGAGGAGTATCAGGTCACCGAAGTCATCCGCGAAATCAGCTCCAATCGCGACATGGACGCCTATTCCATCCGCCTTGAAAACCAGGGCACGGCGGAAAGCCTGACCACCTCCGTGGTGTACGAAGTCTAGAAACCTGGCCCGCATGAGCGTACACACACCCACCGTTCTGGAGATCGACCGCAAGCTGCGCGACGACTTCCGCCGCCGCGTGAAGGACTTCGGCGTGACGGCGGAAACGACCGATCCGCTGCTGGCCGTGCTTTTTCGCACCTTTGCGCAGCAGATCGATCAGGTGTACGGCGATGCCGGGCTGCTGCGGCAGGCACTGCTGCATGAACTGATGCGCGGCCTGCAGGTGCAGCAATATCTGGCGACGCCGGCACAGGCCGCCATCCGCCTGAGCAACCAGATGGACGAGCCGCGCGTGTTGCGGGCAGGCACAGAGCTGAATGCCGTGACGCCCACGGGCGAGCGCCTCGTCTTCAGCATGGATGCCACGTGCGAAATCTCCCAGGCGCGGCTGGCATTCGCGCTTAGCTATCAGGACCAGGCAATCCGGCTGCTCAGTGGCGTGGAAATGAGCGAAGCCGTGCAGGCATTGCGTCCCTCCATGGAAGCGGTGCCGGTCGCGCTTGGGCCCCAGCCCGCACTGTACCTGGCAATCGAAAACCTGCCCGGGCAGCTATTGAACCGCCACGGCATCTTCTTTGAGCTCGGTCCCGGCACCTATGCCGTGCAGCACGCGCTCTGCCATGAGCCGTGGTGGATCTTTGACGGGGATGGCGACCTGAGCGGAAGCGGTCTGCTGCGGCCGCACCGCAGCAACGCCGGCGTGTATCAATTGCGCTTTCAAGCGGCGGAGAACGAAGTTACCAGCATGCTCGACGCGCCGCTGCCATCCATCCCGGACGGCTTCTACGCGGGCCGGCAGTTTGTCTTTCCCGCCATGCACGC
Source organism: Terriglobus sp. (assembly GCF_965201105.1). Classification (GTDB taxonomy): domain Bacteria; phylum Acidobacteriota; class Terriglobia; order Terriglobales; family Acidobacteriaceae; genus Terriglobus. Next base: position 4,014,226 of record NZ_OZ241741.1, on the reverse strand, counting down.
CGATGCACCGTTCCGCTGCCGCGTTCCGCGCCTTCTGGAACCGGTCGTGTCGCGCCTGCTGAACCACGATGCGGCCACCGCCCTGCGTGAACCACGCGTCTGGATTAAGATCCCCATGCCACCCGGCGTTCCCGCGCTGCACCACGCGATCGGTGGCATCGTGCTGCATAGCATGACGGCCTCAAACGTCTTCGCCCGGAACCAGACGGTGCAGTTCGAGCGCGACGGCACCTCCATCCCGGTCACTCGCAGCGGCGGCACGCCCGAACACCTGGTCGCGCCGCTGACCGTGATGAGCACAGAAAACGACCTGTACGAAGCCGCCGCTTCGCCCAGCGCCAGCGCCACCGCCGGCCGGTTCGAGCTGCACAATAACCGGCTAACCATAACTCCCGGCCACCATGGGGACGGTTCGCCGCACACCGCGGCCAATGTCCGGCTTTGGCTGACCAATGGCGATCTCGGCAACCGCGTCGGTCCCGGCGACATCACCGGCTTTGCCAATGCCGCGGCACTGACCGGTGTTCGCGTGGCGCCTCTGACTTCGGCCTCCGGCGGCTCCGACGGGGAGCAAATCGCCAGCGAGGAACGCCGCTTCGCCGATGCCCTGCTCACGCGCGGCCGCATTGTCACGAAACAGGACCTGAAAACCGCGGCCCTGGCCATCGACCGCCGCATCCTGGACGCGGACAGCGCCTCTGGCATGGAGCGCGGTGCCGAGGGCGGTCTGCGTCGCGTCGAACGCCTGCTGCTGACGCTGGATGCAAACGGGTTTACACGCCCGGAGGTCGAGCTTCCCGCGCTGAAATCGCAGATTGAGGTTTCGCTGAATGCCCGCCTTGTACAGGGCTTGCAGCTTTCGGTGGAGTTCGCATGGAACGGCTAGCGGCTTCGCCGAAACCCGGTCAGCTCCCAGCCCGGCTTGCCGCAGCCGCGCCATCTTCCATGCCAGCGCTTGCGCTTGGAAAGCACTCGCACCATCACACCATCCACTCCGCGCTGGCGACGCTGGAGTCGCTTGGCGTGGGATCTCACCGCATCACCCTGGAGCGCACCGGCCGGGAAGCTGTGCCGCCGGGAACGGTTGTGGGCCAAACACCGCAACCCGGCGCGCCGCTGCTGCCCGACACACGCGTGCGCCTGCGGGTCGCGGGGCTGGGTTTCTCCCACGCTCTGCCGGTGGGCATGTGGGATTCCGGCGGCGAAAGCGAACTGGGCACGCGTGAGCTGCTGGAGGACATCGACGACCCGCTGGAGAAGTTGAAGCACTGGTTCCACGAGGGTGCGCCCCTCTTCCGCCTCTCGCCCGACGACCCCGCGGCCTCGGCGCGCTGGCTCACCCTGTTCGGCGTCGATCCACAGGTCTGGCCGCGTTCTCTCTGGTACACGCTGGCAACGCTGGTAGCGAACCTGGCGCAGTACTCCTGCAGCCAGCAGGGCTGCGCGTTTACGCTGCAGACCGTTCTGGGTCTGCCGGTGCAGCGTTTCCGCTATCGGCCGAACTGGGTTCACTTGCCAGATACGCTGTGCTCCGGCCTCGGCCGCCGGTCATCGCGGCTGGGCGTGGACCTCTTGCTGGGCGACAGGCTGGAAGAACCGGCATCGCTGGAAATCGAGCTTGGACCGGTTTCAATTGATCGCTATGAATATTTCGCCGAAGACCCGGAAGGTCAGGCGCTGCTGCGGCGGTTGCTGGAATGGATCATCCCCGTCAGCACAAAGACCGAGGTCCGGTGGTCGGTGCTGGACCGAAGCCGGCCGCCGCAGCTTGGCTTTCGCGAAGGAAACAGCCGGCTTGGCATCAACACGCACATGGGCGGTACGCTGGCAGGCAGGCCCTTCGCCCAGGAACGCAAAGCCGAAACACCTGCCACGTTTGGGTCACAGACACAGGAGCAACCCGGCACGGGTGTGCTGCAACTCTGAGTAGAGCCGTGCAGCCGAGGAGCAGAGAATGACCGACATGCGGGTCGATGGACGCGATGCAGGACGCAACGCCGCCCGGGAGGGAGGGCGCGAGGCGCTGCAGCTGCGGTCGGTGAACTGGGAACACGGCATGCTGCTCACGCCCGACCACTTCCTGCGGCAGGAGCAGTACCTCGAGTCGTTGCACGGCTGGTCCCTGCGTTACCTGCTGCAAGGCAGCGGCCTGGTCGGTGGCGGCGTGCGCCTGCCCGAGGCCGACCTGGGCACGGTGCGCTTTGATCCGGAAGTTTCGCTGAACGAAAGCGCCGAATTCCTCGATATCTCCGTCGATCGCGCGCGTGGTCTGACCCCCGCAGGCACGGTCGTAGACGTGGAAAGCGCAGGCACCGTCTCCGTCCGCTACGGACGCGATGAGTTGGCAGGCGTCTCCGAAGCTCTCATCTACGTCGTGGTCGACGTCGGCAGCAAGGAAAAGCGCGGGGGCGTGGTGGACGACTTCAACCCGCAAATGCGCACGGAGCGCGTGCCCAGCTACCGCGTCGCGCTGCAGGTCACCGCGGCCGAACGCGCGCAGAGCATCGTCGTTGGTCGTTTGCGCCGGCCGGCCGCCGGCATGTCCTTTGAGGCCGATCCGCAGTTCATTCCCGCCTCCATGACCGTGGCGGCGCATTCGGAGCTGATGGCCGGCACCCGCCGCATTCTGGACGCCACCAACCGGCTTGCCGCCGGGTACGCCGAGCTGCACCGCGCCATGCGCGAATTCATGCTGATCTTTACCGAGCGCGGTCTCGAAACCGAGGTCGACCGCGACAGCATGGTCTTCGCCGAGCGCATGGTGCTGGAACTGCAGGACACCGCCTATGCCTTGCTCGACCGCGGCCAGTCGCCGCAGCAGTTCTTTGCGCGGGTGCGCCGCATGCTGCATTCGTCCGCCATCTACTTCGATCTGGCAGAGGGCATGCAGCAGTACTACAACACCCTGCGCGAAACCGGCGAAAGCGAACTGGTCGGCCTGATCGAGCTTCAAAAGCACACGCTGCAGATGGGCCGCACGCTGCAACTCGACGAGGACCTTGGTCTGGAAGTGCGCAAGGCGCTGCAGTCGCTGAATGGTCTTGAGCGGCTGGAGCGTGCACTCGAAGGCAAATACATCGACTTCCGAAAGAGTGCCTCGCTTGAGAGCACGAATTTCATCTTCGACCGCGGTGGCAAGCAGCTGTACCGTCTGGCGGCGCGGGCATCGCGCGTGCAGGGCGTGGCCGACGAAATGACCGTCTTCTTTTCTAATCTGCGGCTGGAAGGCCGCGATCGCTATCGGCTCATCCTGGTCGGCGAGCGCTCCACACCCTGGCTGCGCGGCACCTCCATCGGCGCCGAGGTCCGCATCAACGAAGGCTCGGGCTTCCGCCGCGAAAGCTATATCCTGACCGGCGACGTGAAGCTGGACGAGCAGTACAACATCGAACTCGACTTCGAAGCGCCCGACGTGCCGACCATTACCGACGTTCGCGTCACCGTTCCGGCCTACCACACCGTCCGCACGGCGCTGCTTTTCCAGCGCCACCGCTTCTACAGTGGCGCGGCACGGACTGACTCGCCGGAAGCGCGGACCATCGAGCGGGAAAGCAGCGCCTCCACCACACCCATTGCCGAACCTGTTCGGGGCGGCACGATGCAGCCCACGAACGGCTACCCGGAACTGCCCCGCGGCTTTGGCTCCGCGTCGCAGCCGGCCGATGCCCGTCCTGCCGTGCAGGACAACGGTCCGCGCCGCAGCACCTTTGTGCCGGACGACCGCGCGGGCGCTCCGCCGGTTCCACCTTCCCAACCAGCGTGGATGCCGCGCGAGGGCGGGGCGCCGCCGGACAGCAACGACCCGAATCGCCCACGCCGTCGCAGGCTGGAGTAGCTCCCAAGAGAAACCGATGGCATTGGATCTAAGCAAACTTTCCGACGAGATGGAAGCAGCCCTGGCGAACGCACGCCTGCTGGCCGAGAGCAAGCGCCAGGCGCTCATTCAACCGGAGCACCTGCTGCTGCTGCTGCTGGACGGCGACAGAAGCTCGTTGCGGCCCGCGCTGGAGCGCAAAGGCGTTGTCTTTCCGCCGCTGCTCGATCAGCTCTCGCGCCGGGCGGACCAGCTTTCCGCGCAACGGCTGGAAGATGGTCGCCGGCCGCTCGCCTCACAGTCGCTGCGGACGATGCTGGCCGATGCGTTCGACCTCGCCGCAGACCACGGCCGTCCATCCGCCGAACCGGTCGACGTGCTGGAAGCAGCACTGACCGGCTCGCAGTCGTGGAACGGCGACCTGCGCAACGACTTCCGCAAAGCAGGCTTCACGGTCGATGACCTGGAGCAAGCCGCCGCGCCAACCGCGCCCGCGCAGACCGGTGCTCCGGCTGCGGCACAACCGGCCCCCGCGGCAGGAGAAGCCGACCTGGCCAGCGGCGCCAAGATGCTGGAGCGGTTCGGCCGCGACCTGACCGCGGCGGCGGCTGCCGGCGATCTGATGCCGGTGGTGGGCCGCGATGACGAAGTACGCCAGATTATTCAAACGTTGCTGCGCAAGACCAAGTCGAACCCCGTTCTGGTAGGCGACCCCGGCACCGGCAAGACCGCCATTGTCGAGGGCCTGGCCCAACGCATCGCCGCCCAGGACGTCCCCGAAAGCCTGAAACGCTGCCGCGTAATCGCGCTGGACCTGATGGGTCTGGTCGCCGGTGCCAAGTACCGTGGCGAATTCGAAGAACGGCTGAAGTCGGTCGTGGACGAGGTGCGCCTGCGTAAAGGCGAGATCATTCTGTTCCTGGACGAGATTCACCAGCTCGTCGGCGCGGGCGGCACGGAGGGCGGCATGGACGCCGCCAACATCCTGAAACCGGCGCTGGCCCGCGGCGAACTGCGCTGCGTCGGCGCCACCACCTTTGACGAGTACCGCGAGCGCATCGAGAAAGACGGCGCGCTCGCCCGCCGTTTCGAGCGCGTGCAGGTCGGCGAACCCTCGGACGACTCCATGCTCTACATCCTGCGCGGCATCCGCGAGCGCTATGCCGCGTACCACGGCGTCGAACTGTCCGATGAAGCGCTGGTCGCCGCGGTCAAGCTGTCCCGCCGCTACATGCGCGACCGCTTCCTGCCGGACAAGGCCATCGACGTGATCGACGCCGCGACCGCGCGCCTGCGCATGCAGCTGGAGTCGCGGCCTACCGCGCTCGACCAGCAGGAGCGCCGGCTGACCCAGCGCCGCGCCGAGCTGGAAGTCTTGCGCGGCCTGCCGAAGCCGTCCGCCGCCCAAACCAAACAGGTCGCCACGCTGGAAGCGGAGCTGGCCGAATTGGAGCCGCGCGTCGCCGCAGATGCCGAGCTGTGGGAACAACAGCGTGCCGCGCGCGCCGGCCTGGCCCGCACCATGACTGCCATCGACGAGAACACGCGCCTGCTGCACGCCGCCGAGGGCGCCAGTGACGTGACCCGCGCGGCGGAAATCCGTTACGGTTCGCTGCAGCACCTGGAAGCGCAGCGCGCCGACCTGGAGGCGAAGCTATCTGCCCTGCGCGAGCAGGCCGCGGGCTCCGTCTTGATCGCCGACCGCGTCGGCCCAGAGCACATCGCGGAGGTCATCGCCGAACGCTCGGGCGTACCCGCTTCCCGCATGCTCGAAAGCGAACGCGAACGCCTGCTTGGCCTGGAAGAGCGGCTGGGCGAACGCGTTTACGGCCAGCCCGAAGCCGTACACGCCGTCGCCGACGCCGCGCGCCGCATGCGTACGGACCTGCAACTGAAGCGTTCGCCGGCGTCCTTTCTCTTTGTCGGGCCAACTGGCGTCGGCAAAACCGAGCTCGCGAAGGCGCTCGCCGAGGCTCTCTTCGACGACGAGACCGCGCTCATCCGCATCGACATGGGCGAGTACAAGGACCAGTCCTCCGCCGCCGGCCTGATCGGCTCGCGGCCGGGCCTGGTCGGCTCCGACGAGGGCGGATTCCTCACCGAGCAGGTGCGCCGTTCCCCGTACTCGATCGTTCTGTTCGACGAGGTGGAGAAGGGCCATCCTGCCATCCTCGACCTCTTGCTCGGCGTTCTGGACGAGGGCCGCCTGACCGATGCGAAGGGCCGGTTCTGCGATTTCACCAACACCGTCGTGCTCTTTACCAGCAATCTTGGCGTGCGGGAGTCCATGGCGGCGGGCGAGAACAACGAGCTGCGCGAAACCATCCTGCTGGACGCGGTGCGCGCCAACCTGAAACCAGAGTTGTACAACCGCATCAGCCAGGTCATCCCCTTTCATCCGCTCGGCATGCCGGAGCTGCGCCGCATCGTCCAAACGCAACTGCGCGGCCTGCGCCGCAAGCTGGAGGACGATCGCGAGCTCTCCCTCGACGTAACCGACGGCGCCACCGAACTCCTCGCGACACTCTCCTACGACCCGGAGTACGGCGCCCGCCCGGCGACCCGCGTCATGCAGCGAGAGGTGCTCGCGCCCTTGGCGGAGATACTGCTCTCCGGCGACGCCACACCCGGCAGCACGATCAGGATCGACGCCACCCCCGAGCCGGCCGTCACGGACCCTGGCGAAGTCTCAGCCGACCCCGCCGCGGAACCTCCGCCGCGAGAGTTGATCTTTTCGATCGAGCAAGCCGGCTCCGATGAGGCGGCCGAAACACCGTCAGGCCCCGATACAAGCCTCGAAGTCGCGGAGGTTGCATGACGATCGCTCCCGAACGTTTGCGAACGGTCCTGGCCACACCGGCGGCCCGCATTCTCGGCACCGGCCTGCTTGCCCTAGTTGTAGGCACAGCCCCGGCGCTGGCGCAGGCACCGCTTTCCCTCTTCAACGGCACGTCCCTGCTGGGGTGGAACAACCAGGGCGCGTGGACCGCCTCTGGCGGTGCCCTGACCACAAACGGCGGCGGAAACCGCCGCCTGCTCACAGCCGTCCCCTTTGGCGATTTCAACCTGGAGTTTGAGTACACCGAAAACGGCACGCCGGGCGCGCAGTTCCGTATGTGGACCTCAAGGGAGGGCACCGGCGGCCTGACCATCGACCTCGACTTCAGCGGCGCAAAGAACGGCGTCGGCGGCATCCAGTCGCTCGGCAAATCGTCCATGGCAACGATCTCCGGCGGATGGCATCGCGTGCAGGTGGAAGCCTCGCACGGGCGCGTCAGCGTTCGTGTGGACGGGCAGCCCGGGGGCAGCACCAACACGGACCTGGGCGCACGTGCCGGCTACCTTGGCTTTGAAGCCGCCAACGAGGGCCAACTCAGCGTGCGCAACCTGCACCTGCGTCCGCTGAACTTGAACAGCACCTTCGACGGTACCGACCTGGGCGGCTGGAAGAGTGTGCCCAAGCCGCCCGACTCCAAAGGCGGCATGGGTCATGGCGCCGCCAAGGTCTTCAGCTTTGGCGCGGCCGGCGGCTCCACCAAACCGCACGATGCCAAGTGGACAGTGAAAGGCGGCGCAATTCATGGTGAGTCCGGCCCGGGGGCTCTGGAAAACAGCACGCCCGTCGAAGACGGCATTATTCAGATCAATGCGCGCGTCAACGGCGACGTGAAGCAGGAGAACCTGACCTCGCTTTCCGTGCGCAACCCCGCAGGGCAGTTCGCCGCCGGGTACCAGGTCGGCATCGGCCCCTACGCCGGGGCGGTCCAGCCGCTGAACAAGAACGGTTTCGGCAAAGCAGGGGCCCCCATTGACCAAACGGTCGCGATGGGCGGCCGTGTCATCGAAACCTGGATCAACGGAAACATCGCCAGCGTTGTCACCGACCCGCGCCCTGAAAGCAACAGCGCGCAGAGCGGAGCACGGACACAGGGCGGCAGTGTGCTGTTGGTGTTGCCCAACGATCATCCCAACGTCGACGTGTCCCACGTAAGCCTGATCGCTCTCGGCAAACCGTACGGCGCCTCGCCACGCGCGCCTGCGCCTCCACCGGTCGCGACCACGCCTGTCGTCGCCCCTCCGCCCCAGCAGGCGAACGCTGGGGACAGCGCCGCCGCGGCCGCCCTGAAGCGCCAGGCCGACGACCAGGCCAAGAAGGACGCCGAGGACCAGCGCAAAAAAGACCAGGTTTCTTCGCTGATGACTCAGGCGCTCGGCTCCAACGATCCGCAGCAGCAGAAGGACCTGTACGAACAGGTGATGCGCCTGGATCCGGCGAATCCGAACGCCATGGCCGGTTTCAAGGAAGCACAGGGAAAGCTGCAGGAAAAGGCGAACGCGGATGCCACGGTCGTCAAGGGCGAGCAGACACAGCGATCGAATGAAGAGCAGACCAACGCCTCCCTGGTGAAGGCACAAAGCGCCTTCCTGGGCGGCCACCTGTCCGACGCGAGCGGCTCCCTGTCCGTGGCCGAGCGTCTGGCCCCGGGCAATCCCGTGGTCCGGGAACTTCGGTCCCGCATCAACGCCGCGCAGTCGCAACGGTCGCGGCTGCTGATGCTTGGCAGCGGTGCGGGCATCGTCAGTCTTCTGGCCGCGATCTCGCTCTGGTGGCGTCGCCGCCGCCTGCAGCGCTTCCCCATGCTGGAGGTGACGAGCGGCATTGATGCCGGCAAGACCTACCGGATCGACAAAGATCAGACCCGCATCGGCGCGGTGCCGCAAGACGGCGGGCAGAAAAACGACATCGTCGTGCGCGACGTGGAGCATGCCGTCTCCCGTTTCCACTGCGAGATCGTCAAGCGCAACGGCCAGCTTTACATTCAGGACCTGAACAGTTCCAATGGCACTCGCGTCGACGGAGAGCGATTGAACCCAGGCAATGCCGCGCTGTTGCGCCGGGGCACTCGCATCCAGATGGCAGGCACGGTCGAACTTCGGTTCGGCTACGACAAGGGTAAGAAGACGGCGTAGCGCCGCGCAGGCAGGGTATATGGACATCCGCATCCGAGCCGCAGCGTTGAGCGACGTGGGCCTGCAGCGCCGCCTCAACGAAGACAGCTTCGGCTTCGATCTGGACCGCGGCTTGTTCGTGATCTGTGACGGCGTCGGTGGACGCGCCGCGGGCGAGGTGGCCAGCCGCTCCGCGGTCGATTGCGTGCTGAGCCGCTTCCCCTACGGCGCCGATGGTGTCGGCGGCGGTTCGGAACTGCAGCGCGCCATCCAGGCGGCGAACCGCTCTATTTTCCAAGCCTCCAACCGTGAGCCGCTCTACGCCGGCATGGCGACCACGATCGTCGCCGCGCACTTCGACGGATCCCGCATGTGGATCGCGCACGTGGGCGACAGCCGCGCCTACCTGTTGCGCGGCGGCTCACTGCACCGGCTCACTGACGATGACTCACAGCTCAGCCAGATGCTGCGCGAGGGGCATCGCGACCTGTCCGCATCGGACATGGCCCGCATGGATAGCGTGTTGACCCAGGCGATTGGCGCGTCCGACATGGTGGTGCCCACCGTCACCGTTCTGCAGGTGGAGCTGGGCGATTGTTTTCTGCTTGCGACCGACGGCATCTGCAAAGCACTTTCCAACGCCGAAATGCTGTCGCTGCTGCTTGCCGCGACATCGCCGGAGCAGGCGTGCCACCATCTAACGACGGCAGCCAACGGGGCAGGAGGTCACGACAACGCAACCTGCATCATCGTCGAGATCGACTAAGCTGCGTGTTGTCCACAGAAGCGAGGCCGTCTATCCTGCCAAACTGGAGTGCGCGCCCGACTCAACACCGGACGCCGGAATGGCATCCCATCTACACTGAAGGCGCGAAACGACGCCTTCGCGCAACTCACCCCGGCTGTCCTGACGCCGGCTGAAAAGAGGTCACATGGCACTCCCACAGATGCAGATTGGCGACGGCACCCTGGGCAATGCGCTTCTGGCGTCGGTGGAGGTGGTCCAGGAGCTGAACGCGCATTGGTGGTGCACCATTGTCTGCCGCAACACCGAGGATCAGCGCGTCCCCGTGGAAGACTTGCTCGGGCAAAGCGTTGAAGTCAAAACGCTGGACGACGATGGCGTGGAGCACATCCACTTCTCAGGGACCGTGCACGACGTGGAGCTGGAGTACGAGGTTTGGGGAAGCTATACCGCAACACTGGTTGCGGTCAGTGACAGCTACGGCATGGACGTGACGGCTCACAAGCAGTACTACGCCGACAAAACGCTCTCCGCGGTCGCGAATACCATGGCAGGCCGTCATGGCCTGAAGATTTCGGTGAATGCCTCTGATTCCAAGGCGCTGAATTACGTGCAATACGGCGAGACCGATTTCTCATTCCTGCACCGCATCGCAGACGACCACGGCGCATGGATGCGCCCGGCCAAGGGCGGCCTGGAGATCTTCGACAGCTTTCAGGCCGGAGCCACCGCGCAGTGGCGTGGCGAGGGTGGGCTGACCAGCTTCCGCCTGCGCGGCCAGCGGGTCAATCCCAGCTTCTCCGGATCCCACTACGATCATCACGCCATGGAATCGAATACCTTTGAGGCGATCAACAAGGCCCCGCAGATGTACGACGGGGCATCGCGGCTGCACGGCTCCGTGCAGAACGCATCGCAGAATCTGCCGCCCGGCTTTGAGCCGCAGCGCGGCCGCGCCATGACGCTGAACAACTACAACGACCAGTTGCAGGCCGAGAGCGAGCGCGCCATGGGTAGCGCCATTACGGGTTCCGGCACCTCGCAGAACCAGAACCTGAAGGCGGGCGACACCCTCTCGATCAATGGCTCACTGGACGGCAAGGGCACCTACGGCCTGACCCGCGTTACGCACCACTGGACGCCGCAGGGCTACAACAATACCTTTGGCTGCACCCCGTGGAAGCAATACCGTAGCCCGGCACAGCCCGCCGCGCGTAGCTGGCACGGCCTGGTTCCGGCACGCGTGGTCGACCATAACGACCCCAAAAAGATGGGCCGGCTCAAGGTCCAGTTCTTCTGGCAGGACGACGGCAGCACCCACTGGGCCCGCGCCACCAGCCCCCACGCCGGCCCCGACCGCGGCTTCATGTTCATGCCCGAGGTCGGCGACGAAGTCGCCATCATCTTCGAAGACGGCGACCCCGAACGCCCCATCATCATCGGCTCACTCTGGAACGGCATCCAGCAGGCCCCACGGCAGGACCTTGAAACCGCCGCGCTTGCAGATAACAATATCAAGCGCCTGATTACAAAAAGAGGAAATCGCATCCAAATTGGAGAGAATGCTGGTGAAGAGGCCATTGTTATGGCTACGCCCAAGTCCACACGCATCACTCTTACCGAAAGCTCGCAATCGACCAAAGGAAGAAGTCTGGTCATGGTGGAATCGGATGGGGATATCGTTCTTTCAGCGCCCACCGGACGAGTTCACATTCGATCAAAATTCTTTTCACGCGAGATTGGATAGGAAATCAGATTTATGGTCCACCTTTATAAAAGTGTAGTTGGGACGTTTAGCAATGGAATGACGATCAAGTGTGCACCTTCCGTGCTGCGGGTACAAAGCGGAGAGCGCAGGTGCCGGATCTATGCCTCCATCGCTGCAGCGTGCAGTCTTGTGGGTTGTCATGGAAAAGCTTCACAAACGTCGCCGAACCCCTCCCCGCAGCCGGCATCCGTCGTGCAAACCGTGACAAACCTTCGCGGCACCTGGGTTGGTGCTGTACCTCCCAGCTCGGATGGCCTGACTGTCTCCGATGTAGTCGACAGCGGCTACATACCCAAAGCGTTACTACAAATCGACACGTCAGACGTGCACGGCAACACCGGCAAGCTGACCCTCTGCTCGATGCATCAGACAAGCGATGCGGTCAGCTTCAGCAATGTCCAGCTTGGGAAATCTGCAGTCGCTTTCAACGGAAATAGGAGCACGATCGCTCTGGTGAAGCTTTCAGACGACGCAGGATCGCTCACGCTCTCTTTGCGCATGGATTCCGACCTGCTCGCAGGCGTGCTTCACCGCGGCAGCGAATCCGAATTTCGCGCTCGCTGCAAAGCCTGAGTCCCGAATCGATTCAACGAACAAAGTACGGCGCTACCAGTCTTGAGGAGAAGCCATGACCCCTTTCGCTGCAGTCCCAACAACTCCCACTGAGATGCATTTTGGCGCCTTGGATTTGAAGGGTCTCCATATGGGATCGCTTCAGCCGGAACTCATGAACGACCCTCACGCGTTGATGGGTGTCACCCCAGGGCAGGACCAGAAGTACATTCGAGGGAACTACACCGAAGAGATCCTGGGCTTGCGCGACACGACGATTCACCAGACGGACAAACTGCACATCTATCTAGACCGTACCGTCAACATCGATCGCAACCTTGTGTACGTGGTTACGGGAACGACGAATGACCACCGGGTAGGCGTGCACAATCAGACCAACATCGCTCCGCGGAACGATGAATTTATGCACACTCGCTCGGAAATTCATCACCAAAAAGAAGACCGGCAGCAGAAGACTGAAGACGCCGATGTAGCGGAGAGAGCGGTTGAATTTATCAAAGACTGGTTCAAAGAACACATCGCCGCCGTGGAATACCACGGCATGTACGTGGAAATTAACGGCATGCAGGTAGAAGGCGCACCGCTGGCTGTTGAAAATATGACGTTCAAAAGTGAGTTCGACTCGTTCAGCATTAAAGCCGATCTTCTTGACGATCATTTTTCGGGAATGATTTCCGAACTGAAAGCAGGCAAGCTGAAAGCGGCCGGCGTCCACCTCAAGGCAATTGGGGGAAATTTCAATGCGGGTATTGCGCTCAATGCGGATAGCCCGTTCGGCTGATACGCAAGCTGTGCTGAAAATCCGACGCCACCGAGGGAGACATCGTGTTCAAATTTTTCGGTATATCCGTTACACAACAGGATAGTCTGTTGATCGTTCACACACCCATCTCAATTATGGGTTGTGTATTTGCGTTGTTGCTTGCGTTTGTTCTGTTGATTCTGCTGGCTGGACTGACCAACAATCCTTTCCGTGCCGCGCAGGTGGGCCGCGCCATTAGCTTCTATTTGTTGAAGTTAGGCATCTTCATTTTCGTACTGCTCGGCTTCGCCTTCTGTGTGCAGTCGAACGACCTCACGCTAGATGCGAGATCCCATACAGCGACGGAAGCAAACAGCTACCTATTCTTCTATAAGACCAAGAATACTTACGACCTGTCACGTATCCAGCGGGCTGAAGTGTATGGCAGCCGCAATGGCGGAGCGGATCGGTTGAGCCTAGTCTTTGCGAATGGTCATGTGCATTCCCTGACGGGCAACAACATGAAACATGGCAAGTATGAAGCCGCCATGGCCATCAACAATTATCTGGCCACCGCTCAATGAAAGTAATCAGCGATAACGAAAGGCAAGCTTCGGACGCTGTGCATTCCCAGAGTTCACCCCAGGATGTATCACGAAGCTCTCGCCTGAGCGCCATACTGTCACGCGAGGAGCTGGCTCCCTTCGTTCGCGCCTACGATCTTTCCGATCTGTCCCTCTACTGGCTGCCTGTTAAAGAATTCCCCGTTCCACAGAAACAACGCAGCTGGTTGCTGGAATTTCTGAAACGACTGGGGCTCGTTCTTGAAAGCGAATCCGGGTTGCGTGAAGAAAACTTCCTTCCCTTTAAAACTCTTTATCCGGATTACCTCGACCGTTTCACGCAGACAGGCATGGAATATCTTCCGCTGAGTGGCATGAGTATCTCGCCGGACGCGAAACCTGTAGCAAACCCTTCCTTTGAAGACATCAAGGAACTTGTCGGCAGTAGCTCGAAATCGGGCGCCCCTGTTGACGTGAACCAGTTCATGCCGGATATTCTTTACTGGTTTCTCATAAAGAAAGGTTTGCAGCAGCGACAGGATTTCTTTGGCAGCGGAGGCATGATCACGCTTTATCTGAAGCCGGATGCGGCCTGCGTCGCGCCGCCCTTGCGCATTCCCAAAGTCGTCTCCAGCCGGCCGGATTTCAGTAAAGACATTGAAGGCCAAGTGCAGGCCACTTATTCAATGAAGGACGGTTTTCTGCAGGCCAGCAAGGAACTTTTCGGAAAATCGTTCGAGCACCTGCCCATTTATCAGGGAATCCGGTTTGTGCTGCCGATTTTATCCAGCAAGAACTTTACAACCGCAGACGTCGAGACCCGGGAGTGCTACCTCCAGCTGTTCGAGGGCATGTTCTGGGAGAGCCCCAAGGACCGTGGCATGCTGCTGGTGTTGAAAGATGCTGCGTTCGACCGCCGGCTTGTCGAAATCCTGCAATCGATGGAAGAAGATGGGTACAAATATGCAGACTTTTAGCGAAGCCGGCAAGCGTCTCCCATTTCACGCGGAGCAGGTGTCTGTGCCTGGGCCCTGGCAGGCGTATGTTCTACGGTTGGAACGGCTGCCCATCCCGCCAACTCCTCGCCCAGGCTCTGGCCCGGATCTGCGACACGATCTGCGGGAAATTCTGGATGCGCTCGAGCGCGAGGTCGTGGCTTCACAGTCCGCAGTCGGCAGCTCGCTGTGGCTGCTGCTGGACCAATTACATATTGATGGCGCCGTGCGGATGATTGCGAAGAACGGCGTCCTCTGGAGGCCTTCGCCGGGTCTGGGACTCTGGCCGGACCGCGAGCCGCCACGCATGTGGACGAGCGACGATCTTCTTGACCGCGACTATCGCACACCCATCCGCGAGCTGAAGCATACGGTCATACACATCAATGCGGACGAAGAGGGGTCTCACCACGCGTGGCAAACGATGTTCGGTACCGGCGGAACGATCCAGCTGTTGCACTCGGGTGACGCAGCAGCCGCGATCGCACACTGGCAAACAACCCTTCAACCCACGATTCAGGATGAGGCCTTCCAAGCTTACCCGTTCACGTTTCCCCTTCTGGAGCGCAGGACGGTCGAGAACCGCAGCGTGGAAGATCTGGACCGGTGGCTGGGGCCGGTCAGCTTTTACATGCGTGAGAGCACCGAGGACTCTGGCATCCTGATCCTCTCCAGAACGCCTTTGCAGGCTGTACTTGAAAGGCTGGGTTTGTGGGTGGACGGCCAGACGAACGTTTGAAGTTGCGAGCTTGAAGAGTCTGCTGGTCATGAGAACGCCACCTGCGGAGGCGGCCGTGAATTAGGTTGCACTTAGCAGAAGATGTCTGGCCGGGGCCGTTAGTCTACGCGTTGTAGCCATAAGGCAGCGGTCGACCAGTTAAGACGAGACCGTTCGTGCCAAATGCGTGCATTGCCATTGACGCGCATGCTTCGTGCCCTCTCTGTCAGTTCTGAAACGTCGGTTTCAGCCTTGCACTGACATGCTTGTCCTCGCTCAAATCGCCAATCGGCGCGTTGATCCTCAACTCTTTTACTTTCTGAAACGCTCATTAGAACCTCGCACTGCCAAGCTCATAAATCTCTGAACCACACCATTCAGCTCCAGGAACCCACCAACGCCCAGAGGCGCGGGCCGACACTCTTCTAATCACCATCTGGACCAGCTCATGATCTGGCTGGTGGACGGCGTTCAAGTGGCGACAGCCCGCATCGCCGCGACCAGCGGCTTGCTTGCCGGCTGGCTCGGGCCTGTTCGCGTATATCTGCATTACAGCGCTTAGGATCGTAGCCCGTTGCTGCTGTCCCGACTGCCGATCAAGCAGCTTTTTCCAAGAGGCGCGAAAGCAGTATTCCTGCAGCGTGAGTATTCCCGGGCCGATGCAGGGGTGCGCTCATGAGTCTGGCTGTCCCATCTGGTAACGCGCGTAGCTGGCACGGCCTGGTTCCGGCACGCGTGGTCGACCATAACGACCCCAAAAAGATGGGCCGGCTCAAGGTCCAGTTCTTCTGGCAGGACGACGGCAGCACCCACTGGGCCCGCGCCACCAGCCCCCACGCCGGCCCCGACCGCGGCTTCATGTTCATGCCGAGGTCGGCGACGAAGTCGCCATCATCTTCGAAGACGGCGACCCCGAACGCCCCATCATCATCGGCTCACTCTGGAACGGCGTGCATACGCAGGCGAGAGAGCAGCTTCGCGGCGGAGACATCGAAGGCAATGATGTGAAGCGATTGATGACCGAGAGTGGCAACCGTCTCCAGTTCTCCGACAAGGTTGGCGTCGAGACTGTTGTCCTCGCCACTCCAAACAATAACCGCATCAAGATGACGGAAAAGGCGGATCACACCGGCCGCACCAACATCACCATCGAATCCAACACCGGCGATATCATCTTTCACGCGCCCAACGGCCGCGTCCATATCGAATCGCTGTACTACTCCAAAGACATCGGCCAGCAACCCGCTGCCGCTGCTACCAAGACTGCTGCACACGGCTCGCCGGCACCGCACCCATCCCGTGCCGCACAGGTCAAAGCCTGGCGAAAAACCCACCGCGCCGCCATTCGCCGCTCTCTCGCCAACCAGCGCGTCCTTTTACTCCACCGTAAGGCCCAGCTCACCGCCTGGAACGACAAAACCAAGGCGCAGTCGCGTACATGGTTTGGCTCGGACTCACTGGCAACCCGGCAAGCTCTCCTTAACCGAACCGACAGGGAGCTCGCCCTTAACAACAGCATGACGACAAAGAATTTCCAGCCACCAGAGCCCGGCCAACAAAACGATAGCAACTTTGCATACGTCCATCCGGCTGACCCGACACATACTATCTACCTGGACCACCAGTTCGACGTTGCTAAACCCATAGGCCAGGATTCCCAAGCGGGTACCCTCGCCCACGAGATGTCTCATTTCAGGATATTGCGGGAACCGCCGACGACAACGGCCACGGCGTCACCACATACGGTGTACCCGCTTCACGGGCGTTGGCAATCGCAGATCCTGCAGCCGCACTCAATCATGCAGACAGCTATGAATATTTTGTCGAAGGCATCAAGTAAACGTAATGTTGAGCCTGGACCGGGCATGGGCCGTGTTGCTGAAGGCCGGCTTCGATGCTCCGCCAGGTCGAGCGGGCGTGAATGCTGGCCATGGGGCGGACGGCATCCATTCCTGCGCACTCCGATGGGTCGATTATTCGTCGTGCCTGGCCTGAGTCTCTTGCTGGCGGCCAGTTCCGGTTGTCAGGCAAAACCAACCGGGCACGCCCCGCCGACAGGCGCGAACTCAGCTGCTGTACAGAAAGGATCGGTGGTGAATCTGCAAATTTCCGTAACAGTGGATACAAACGACGGACATGTTCTTGCGCAGGTTGCATGGAAAAATCTTTCGGAAACGGAGACCTGCCTCTCCGAGCCGTGGCAACTGTTCCGTGCCAACTTGATGGAGGGAAGCCTGCTCCAGATATCGTCGGAAGGCCGGAAGGTGGAATTTCTGGGAGCAATGGTGAAGCGAAAAGCCACGCCGGAGAAAGATCTTGTGCGTTTGGGGCCGGGACAGAGCCTACAGGCACAGCAGGACATCACCAACGAATACCAGTTTGCCGCGGGAACACACACCTACAGCGTGGAATACGCCGCGTTTCTTGCAGTAAGCCCTCCCCGTAAGGACGTGATCGTGCGTTCTTCCACGTCCACCTTTACCCTGACACGTTGATTGCGACGTCGCTTGTCATCCGGTTCGCATCGCGTCACCATCACGGAGCAGCACGCCGTGCGTGGCGAAACCTTTCTGCGCTACAAGGGCGCCGAACAGTTTGGCGAAACATTCCAGCGCTACGCGCAAAAATGTCAGCTTCGCATCGGCGTGGGCCGAACTACAGGTCAGGACCTGCCGCGCATGCCGTCGCAGGAAGAAACCAAACGATATTTAGAGAATCCCGGAAATTTCGACTACAACGACTGGATCGCGGAATATCTGTATTGGTTCGTCACCAAACAACCTGAGCTGCAGCGGCGTCTCTTCCTCGGTTATGGCCAACTTCTCACCCTGTTTCTGCCTCCCGATCCGACAAAACACCCGCAGCCTCCCACGCTCACACCTGCCCTGCGCGACTCCCTTTCCGTCTTCCGCACCATGGATGTTGACGGCCTGATGCAGGGTGCCTTTTCCGCGCGCGATCCCTTTCAGCAGGCCAGCAAGACTCTTTTCGGCAAGGGCCTGGAACAACGGCCGGACTACCCGGGAATCCGCTTTGTGCTTCCCTTGTTCGACAGTGGCGATTTCTTTGCAGCTTCGCCGGATCTTCGAACAGAGTGGTTCAGCCTCTTTGACGTGTACCTGCGCGAAAGCCATCGCGACCACGGCGTTCTGCTCGCCTTTCAGAAAGAGGAGTACGAGGCCGTCCTGGTCGACGTTCTGCAGAGCATGCGGTCCAGCGGATGGACCCAAGCAGGCCAGGCATGATGAACTTCAAACTCAACAATCCGCCGGCCCCGACACCATACCCTGACGCGGAAGCGGACGGCCCTGTGCTTCCGGCTATCGCCTTCCAGCAGTTGCAGGGTCTTCCGAAACCCTGGCAGGGGTTCCTGCTCAAAGTCGATGCCTTTCCGCAATCGATGGCGGAAGGCGCTCCCATCGCAATTTTTTGGAGAACTTTCTGCAGCAGTTCCGTGCCGCCTATCCCCAGCTTCATCACCAAGTGTGCCTCCAGTTCTGGAAGCTCTCTGCCCAGTCCGGATCGGGCATTCTGGCGGAAAACGTGCAGGAGTGGACGCCGGAGTACGGTTTGGGAATATGGCCAGGCCGGCGATCGCCGCAGGCCTGGAACGAAACTCTGATGATGGACGCGGCCGCGGCACTCTTTCGCGGCAACGAGCCGGAACTCCCCGCTTACCGGCTTCTGCGGCTCAAAGCCTCGCCTGATGACCTGGATGACGTCGTGGAAGAGTTACGCGGTTTGGGGGTGCTCTTGCAGGCCTTTTCCATCCAGACGACAAAGGTGCTCGACACGAGCTTAAAGGAAACGTACCTGCCTCAGGTCACGGAACCCTCCTTTCGTCGCGCCGACTTCTTTGCCCCCCTCCTAGACTGCAAAGTCCTCGCGGGAGCCCGCTCCGCCCAGGACATTGATCGCTGGATGGGCGGCATTGACCTCTACATACGTGAAAGCGGAGAGGACGAGGGCGTTCTAGTCCTCTCCCGCTTTCCCCTCAGCTCCTTTTTGGGTGAGCAGATACGCAATTAAGGATCAAAAGCTGACCTACAGCATCTCGTCTATTCTTGTACTTTCTGAAGTGTTCGATTGCACTCATTTTCTCGGGCGACATCCTGCTCAACGCACCAAAAGGCGCGTACCCAATACAGCAAAGATGTTTCCAAGCAAAGAGTAAGGGCTTCCATTAAACAGGAACAGAACCAATGGTTCCAGCGGCTTGGCACACCTGCGGAGCAGCAGTTCGTTGCGAAATATGGGGACCGTACCGTGAGCGCCGGCGCACGATTCACTAGCTTGTTGTATTACGCCGGATTTGGCGCCCTGTTCTTCCTGGTTGTGGGCGGCTACCTGTATCTCAGCCGAACGGCGTTCTTGCGCCCAGTCACAGGTGTTTGGGTCGGGGTTCTTGCGGACGAGACCGATAGCAAAAGCGCGGCAGTTTTCCTGGATACTTCCGTCAACCCGTTTCACATCTTCCGGCCCAAGCTAGCCGGATCGGTGCGCATGTGCTCGGCGCAGGGGGAACAGGACTTCCAACTGGAGCACACTCGAACCGTCAGCGCCGATACGCTGGGCGTCATGATTGGCTCTGAGAACCCGCCGGAGTCAGGACGCATCTTTGGAGCGCTGCGCGATGGCGACTTCCAGGCGCTCTACACTGGCACAACCCGCACGCTTCAGGGCAAGCTGCGGCGGGGCACTCGGGCTAGCTATCAGCAAAGCTGCGCCTCCCTGCGGCAGTAGCAGAAGCTCTGCGAAAACGGTGTTCTCACCGGGGTAGGGACCGAGCGCCGGGGTGTGCAGCGCGGTTAGCGGCACCGGTCGAATGGGGGATCCCGCTATCCATTCTGGTGACCTGCCTAGCACCGAAGTTGTGTTCCGCATTCCTATCGAACCTTTCTACGCTTCGGGGATGAAATCGCAGTGTGTTTTGCAGCCCAGCGTGATCGTCACCAGCCTTCGCCAGCGCGCCCATTCTCTCCGCACGCAGGCGTCCTGCCTTCAGCAAGCTTCCTCGCCAGATGTCGACGAGCGGCTTACGGCCGATCTGGTTCACGAAGCCCTCGCCCTGGAAGAAGAAAGCGAGGAACTGGACCGGCTTGCGACGCAATACGAGCGGCGACTCTGCTGAGCCGTGGCTCCATCCAACCCGTGCAAAACTGGCGCTGCCGTTATCGCCCGCCAGCGTCATCGACGGAAATAAGACGGCAAAGTGAACCCGTGTCGCCCATCATGGCTCCTGGTCCACATCGCCAAAGCGCGCAGCGGTAACCCGAACTGCACCGATCGCCGAACTGCACCGGTCGCCCGAACTGCACCGGCGACGCAACTGCATTCCAGTATCCAAACTGCAAAACCGTTTCACCGCGTTCTGGAACAAGACTTATTGATCGTCATCGGTTCGCGCGGAACCGTAAAAACACACTTTTTGACCAAAGCTCACCACCTTCGTCCAGCGATGTAGCAACGGCAGCTATCAAAACGGTTTGACAATCCGCTTGCAGCCGCCGTAAGGTTCACCCTGCAAAGCAATCAGATCGCTCGCCGCTTTGCAGCCTAACGCAGGGTCCGGTACGCCGCACGACGCAGGGCCTGTCCTGCCCGGGTCTCAGGGCTGGTCGTAAGGGCTGGTCGTGAGAACTGGTCGAGGAGAGGGAATGAAGCATTGGCAAATCGTGACGGCCTTGGGTGCCGCTTCCCTGCTGGCGCTGGTGGCCCCCGCGCAGGACACGCGTCACGTGACCGAGCCGGTCGTGCCGCCCGCGTGCACCGTGCTGACCGCAAGCCTGCACGCTACGGACAACGCCCTGGCCGAGACGGATGAACACAAGCCTGACACCGTGCGCATCCAGAAGGCATTGGATAGTTGTGGCAGCGGCAGGGCTGTGGAACTGAAGGCGAACGGCACGGACAACGCCTTCCTGAGCGGGCCGCTGGAGATGCGCGAGGGCGTCACGCTCCACATCGACAAGGGCGCAACGCTGTATGCCTCGCGCAACCCGCGCGACTTCGACACGGTGCCGGGCACCTGCGGCACCATGGGCGCGACCGTGAAGCCGTGCAAGCCGCTGATTGGCGTAAACGTAAAGAACGCCGCCATCATGGGCGACGGCGTGATCGATGGCCGCGGCGACCGCATCATGGTGGGCCGCGACATCACCTGGTGGCAGCAGTCGCGCGAAGCGGGCAAGCAGGAAAAAGGCATGCCGGTCGGCACGCAGGGGGTAAAGTACTCCGCGCCGCGACTGATCGTGGCGCGTCATGCGGACGGCCTGGTGCTGTACCGCATCCGGCTGCACAACTCGCCAAACTTTCACGTCACCGTGAGCGACACCGATGGCTTTACCGCGTGGGGCGTCCACTTGCTTACGCCCACCGTGCGCGGCACCGACGCGCGCAACACCGACGGCATTGACCCCGGCAACTCGCAAAACATCACCGTCACCAAAAGCTGGATCGACAACGGTGACGACAATATTGCGATCAAGGCTGGCGTGCACCATATGAGCGTGCTCGACAATCACTTCTACGCGGGCCACGGCATGAGCATGGGGTCAGAGGCGCGTGACGAAAGCGACATCCTGGTCGATACGCTCACCCTGGATCACACGACCAGCGGCATCCGCATCAAGAGCAACGTGCAGCGCGGCGGCACCGTGCGCAACGTGACCTATCGCAACGTGTGCATGAAAGATTCGCCGGTGCCGATCTCGATCACGCCGTACTACACGGGGCAGACGGCGGACGGCATCGAAGAGACCGGCATGACCGGGCCGCTGACGCCGGACTACAAGGGCATCACGATTGAGAATGTGCGCAGCGTGACCTCAGGCGTAGTGCAGGTGGCAGGCTTGAACGCGCAGCATGTGACGGATCTGAAGCTGAACGGCGTGGAGATTACCGGAGTACAGCCCGAGCAGGTCAAGGCGCGCAACGCTGCGATCACCGTCGGACCAAACGGCGCGAACTTTACCTTTACCGGGACGGGCGTCACCAGTTCGCCCTCGCCCACGCCGGCGGCTCATGTGTCCCTCGATTGCAACGGCAAATTTATGCCGTACCAGGATTAGCCGTGCGGCCCCTGACGTTTCGCCGGACGACGCGCGGCCTGTGGTTACGCTTGACCGCAGCGGCGGGCCTGCTGGTGCTGGCGGCCGTCGCCATGCGCGCAGAGGACGCTTACATCGGCCCGCACCCGGCGGAGCGGCGCGCCGGCACTATCGTGCGCGTGGATCTGGTCGGCGACTCCACGCAGACCGATAACGCCGGGTATGGCCGCGGCCTCTGCGCCAACCTGACGCAGAGAGTCGATTGCGTGAACATGGCCAAGGGCGGCGCGAGCACGAAAACCTATCGCGAGATGGGCCTGTGGGATCGCGCGCTGAGCACCAGGCCCGACTACATGCTGATCCAGTTCGGGCATAACGACCAGGAAACACCCGAACACCTGCCGCGCCAGGTGCCCATCGCGGACTACGAGGCGAACCTGCGCCGCATGGTTACGGAGGCGCGCGCCGCGGGCATTCAACCGGTGCTGATCACGCCGCTGGCGCGCCGCTACTTCGAAGCAGATGGAAAAGTGCACAGCGACCTGACGTTGCAAAGCGACACGATGAAGCGCGTCGCCACGTCCATGCAGGCGCCGCTCATCGATCTGCAGGCGCTCAGCGTCGCGTACCTCGACGGAATCGGCGAGGCTGCCGGGGTGAAGCTTGGCATCACGAAAAAGGACAAGGACGGGTCGACCATTCCGGACAAGACGCACCTGAACTGGCAGGGCAGTTACGAGTTCGGCCGCATCGTCGCAGTCGAGCTGGGCAAGGCTGTTCCCGCGCTGCGAAGCGATGTACGCAAGCAGCCCGCGACGCTGCCGCCAGAGGGCGAGCTGGCCATGCGCGTGTTCGAGCAGTCGCCGTTCAAGATTGTGCTGACAGGTGATTCCACCGTCGCGACCGAGGGCGGCTGGGGTCCGGGCTTTTGCCAGACGCTGACGCCCAACGTGACCTGTGTGGACCTGGCGAAGAACGGGCGCAGCACCAAGAGCTACATCGACGAAGGCCTGTGGCAGCAGGCGTTGAACGAGCATGCGCAGTACGTCTTCATGCAGTTCGGGCACAACGACCAGAAGCCCGCGCCGGCCGTGCACGCTGACGCCGAGGGTGCCTACGCCGGCAACCTGCGCCGGTTCATTCACGATGTGCGTGCCGAGGGCGGCATCCCGATCGTGGTCACACCGCTGTCGCGCCGCAACTACCGCAACGGCGCGCTGGTCACGGACGACGGCTTGTCTGAGTACGCCGCAGCCGCAAAGCGCGTCGCGGCCGAGGAGCACGTGAACGTTGTCGACCTGTTGAGCCTGTCGCGGGCGCTGCTCGAAAAGGAAACGCAGGCTGAGGCGGACACCCTGGACGCGGTTGCGCACGCGGATGCCAAAGCAGAAAACGGCAGCGCCGGTCCTGGTGTTGCGAAGCCGGATCGCACGCACCTGAACGACAAAGGAAAGGCAATCTTTGGCCGCATGGTTGCCGACAATGTGATCCGTTCGGAAGTCGAACTGGGGCCAAATGTGAAGGGCCTGCCGGAAGGCGCAACACCGGCGCTGGCGCTGGCCACCTCCACGGACGGACACTGAAGCGATGAGGAACGCCTGCATGTTTCGTTGCTTTGCCACCGCTGCCCTGCTCACCGGGACTGGCCTTGCGGCTGCGGCGGGACTACCCACTCTGAAGGTCGGGCCGAATGCCACGTACAAGACGGTGCAGTCCGCCGTTGACGCGGCGCCGCCGACGGGTGCGACGATCCGGCTCGCGCCCGGCACGTACCGCGAGAAGGTCCACATCAACACAGCAAACATCCACCTGGTTGGCACGGGCAAGTCGCCCAGCGACGTGGTGCTGAGCTGGAACGACGCCGCGAAGACAGCAGGCGGCACCGGCAAGAGCGGCAGCGTGAGCGTGGATGCAGACGGCTTTGCGGCCGAGAACCTCACCATCGAAAACACGTGGGAACTGGAGCACCAGCGGACTGAAGAAGGTTCGCAGGCCGTGGCTCTGCTGCTGAACAGCGACCGCGCCGTGCTGGACAACGTTCGTCTGATCGCCGCGCAGGACACGCTGTATGCCAACAGCCGGACGTGTCACGACAATCTGCCGAAGGACGGAGGTCCACCGCAGGGTCCACAGCCCGCGTGCCGCGCCTCGCGTGAGTACTTTCGCGATGTGTACATCGAGGGTCACGTGGATTACATCTTCGGCGATGCGCAGGCGGTGTTCGACCACTGCGATCTGCATCCGAGACTGCATCCCACGGTCATGTTTACGGCGCAGAGCCGGCACTACCCCGAGGAGATTTCGGGCTACTACTTTCTGCACAGCCGCATCACCGGCGACCGCAGCAAGTTCGACGGTTCCGAGAAGCTGGTGCTGGGGCGGCCGTGGCGCGATTACTCGACCGTGTGGTTCTACGACACGGACATGGAGCCGACGATCGCTGCGGATGGCTGGAGCGATTGGAACGGCCGGCTGAAGACGAGCGATTACCGCGAGTACAAGTCGCACGGGCCGGGCGTGAACGGCGGTCAGCGGATTGTGAGTTCCCCGCCGCTGACCAGGGAAGTGGAGAAAGGCCTGACGCCGGAAGCGCTGCTGCGCGGCACGGACAACTGGAACCCTGTGAAAGAAGCGGACCGGTTGCGAAAGCAGAAGTAGATTGCGAGCGGTGCTGATAAGGATGGTGCGGATAGTGGGCAGAAGCATACGGATGGTTGCATTGCTCATCGTCGCGCTGAGTGCGGCCGCGCAGAACCCACCCAAGCGAGATTCGCACGCGGCCTCTCAAGCCATTGCTTCGGCGAGGCGTGATGGTGCGGCGATGGCGGCGACCGTGCGGCAGCAGTGGCCGGAGGGAGTGGTCGCGACGCAGGCGCATCCGGGTGCGTGGGCGTATGAAACAGGCACGCTGCTGGATGGCATGACGGCAGAGGGCGCGGCGGCACAGGACGCTGCCGAGCGCGCGGCTGACTTCGCGTATGTGAAGGCGGCGGTGGACCGGTGGGTGCGGCCGGACGGATCGATCGAGACCGAGCCGGGCAAGCCGTTCCAGCCGGCGCTGCACACGCTGGACAACCTGGAGCCCGGGCGCGCGGTGCTGTTCGTTTTCCAGCAAACGCACGAGGAACGCTACCGCACGGCTGCCGCGCGCGTATTTGCTCAGTTTGCGGCGCAGCCGCGCAACCGCTTTGGAGGGTACTGGCACAAGGAGGTGTATCCCAACCAGATGTGGCTGGATGGGGCATACATGGCGGAGCCGTTTCGCGCGGCGTACGTGAAGCAGTTCGGCCCCGCGAGCGAGTTTGACGACATTGCAAAACAGTTTCTGTTGATGGATGAGCACATGCGCGCGCCCGGCGTTGCAAAAGGCGAGTTGCTGCGGCACGGATGGGATGCGAGCCGCGCGTCCGGCAAGGAACCGCAGCCATGGGCCGATGCGCAGACCGGGCTATCGCAGGAGGTATGGGCGCGAGCGCTGGGGTGGTACGCCATGGCGCTGGTGGACACGCTGCCGTCGTTTCCGGCAAACCACCCGGATCGCGCGAAGCTGGTCGCGGTACTTGGGCGCGTGGCGGAGGGTGTGGCGGCAGAGCAGGACCCGGCGACCGGGGTGTGGTTCGACGTGCTCGGAAGGCCGGGGCAGCCGGGGAATTTTCGCGAGGCATCGGCGACGGCGATGTTTACCTATGCCCTGGCGAAGGGCGTTCGGATGGGCTATCTGCCGGCGCGGTTTCAGGGCAATGCGGTGCGCGGGTGGAACGGGCTGGAGCGGGAATTTGTGACGCGCCAAGGCGATCGCATGACCCTGCACGGAACGGTGAAGGTGAGTGGGTTGGGCGGCAATCCGTACCGCGCGGGCGATTACAGCTACTACGTGCATGAGGCGGTGGGCGACGATGACGCGAAAGGTGTGGGCGCGTTTCTGCTGGCGGCGAGCGAGATCGGGCGGTTGCAGCGGGAACCCCAAGCTCGAAGCCGCGAACGCTGATCCGCGAGACGCCATGCAAACCGGACCACGGCAAAATTGTTCCACGTGGAACACATAACCGCGTTCGTGTCAAGCAAGGTGAGCGGTGATTGCTCAGATTCCGGGCGAAGGTTCGCCACTGCGGTGCCGACAAAATGCAGGTTTCTCCACTCCGCCCGCGCAAAGAGCGCGCGTGCTCCGGTCGAAATGACAAATCTCAGTCGTTCCACGATTCCTGAGACACACCTAAGCCACGGTGGCTTGGGAGGTTTGCTGCAGGATGTGCCGGTGCACCGTCGCCTGATTCGATCGAGTGAAACGGTTTGATGCGTTCTGCTGGGGCACTTGCCAAGTGTTGTGCAAGGTGTGTAGTCTCCCTGCCGAATCGTTTTTATGAAACAAAAGACGATCAAAAGCACCTCGGTCACGGCGATGCCGTGGTGGATGGTGCGCATTTACGGGTCAGTACCAGTTCAAAAGCCGGGTTAGAAATCCGGCGTGGGCCGCGGCAGTTTGCACGGTGCACTTTCTTAGGAGACCAGATCATGATTCGTTCCTCTCTTCGGCGCCTGGCGCTGTGCTCGGGTATGGGCGCACCGGCGAAGCTCAAGATGGCGGTGTTGCCGCTCGCATTGGCTGCCGTGGCGGCGCTGCCCGCGGCCGCGCAGTTGGCCGGCAAGGGCGCCATCAACGGCCGCATCGTGGACCAGAGCGGAGCGGTGATTCCGGACGCGGAAGTCATCATTACCAACAAGGCGACGGCAACGCACCAGACGGTGAAGAGTACGGGCGCGGGTGCGTATTCGTTTTCGCTGGACCCGGGCAAGTACAGCCTGACGGTGACGCATGCCGGGTTTAAGAGCTTTACGCAGGAAAACATCCAGGTGGATGCGCTGCAGACGTTCAGCGTAGACGCGACGCTGCCGACGGGTGAGGCGACCGAGTCGGTGACCGTGACCGATGCGCCGCCGGTGCTGGAGACGAGCAATGCGAGCCTGGGTGTGACGATCGAGAACGAGCAATACTCCGCATTGCCACTGATCGAAGACGGCGGCGGCCAGCGTCGCGCGACCGACTTTGCCCAGTACCTGCCGGGCGTAAGCGCGCAGACGACAAACGGAAATTCAACGACCAACGCAGGCATTGTGAATGGCGGCGGCAGCCGCGGCGCGGTGTCATCGATTTACATCAGCGGCGTGCCGATCACGTCGGCCGCGGGCGAGGGCGATCCGCGCTTTGTGTGGACGGCGTTTCCCGTGGAATCGATCAACCAGTTCCAGGTGCAGACGGTCGGTTACTCCGCGATCTATGAAGGCCAGGGCGTTCAGAATTACGACGTGAAGAAGGGCGGCAACAGCCTGCACGGCGCGCTGTATGACTACTACCGCGACACCGGGCTGGACACGTGGGGTTTTCAGAAGACGACGAACCCGCTGACCGGCTTGCCGCAGAAGCCCAGCGAGCACCAGCACAACTATGGCTTGTTCGCGGGTTTCCCGATCATCAAGGACAAGCTGTTTGTGTTCGGCGGGTATGAGGGATACCGGTTTCGCCGCCAAACGCCGTACCAGCTGATGACGATTCCGACGCTGCGCATGCGGCAGGGCGACTTCGGCGAGTTGCTGACGTCGAAGACGGCGTGCACCGCGGCGACGGTGATCGCGGGCTGCATCTATGACCCGGACACGACGACCTATGACGGCAAGGCGTACCACCGGCAGCCGTTCGCGGGCAACATGATCCCGCTGGCGCGGCAGTCGGCCGCGGCGCAGAAGCTGCAGTCGTACCTGCCGCAGCCGATCAACAACAACCTGACGAATAACTACCTGGTGAACTACCGGACGGGTTTGAGCAACTGGTCGACCGCGAACCGGATTGATTACACGATCAACTCGCGGCAGACCATTAACGCGATTCTGTCGTGGGGCAGGCAGGCATCGGCGGGGCCGTCGGCTGTGTCGATCAACTCCAGCAGCAACAATGGCGCGCCGCCGCCGTACATCAGCTCGCAGGCGTTCGCGCCCAAGACCAAGGTGTTCCTGCTGGAGCACGACTTCACGATCAGCAACAGCATGGTGAACCAGTTGAAGTATGGTTACGGACGTTACGACGGACCGGGCTACAGCGTGGACGAGGGCGGAACCTTTGGAGCGACGGCGAACGGTATTCAAGGGCTGCCACTTGGGCAGGCGCAGGACTCGTTCCCGCAGGTGACGTTTACGGGCAATACCAACATCAACCGATGGGCGGGTTACTCGACGAACCGGCCCGTCGCCACGGGTTACGTGGTGGTGGACAACCTGCAGTGGAACGTGGGCAAGCACTCGTTCACCTTTGGAACGGAGGTGGCGTGGATGCAGTACAACTACACGGTCAACGCGACCGGTGTGAGCCCGCTGCAGCTTACGTTCAACAGCTCGTCGACTTCGGGGTATTCGGGATCGACGACGACGAACAGCGCGACGGGCCAGGGGTATGCGAGCTTCCTGATCGGAGCGACGCAGAATGGCACGTTTACGCAGTCGGTGGTGCCGGAGACGGGCGCGCGCTTCCGGCCGGTGTCGCCGTATGTGCAGGATAACTGGAAGGTAACACCGAACCTGACGCTGGACCTAGGCATTCGGTATGACTTTTACCCGAGCTATCGCGAGGTGAAGGACCGGTTTGCGTACTTCGACCCGAACGCGACGAATCCGCTGATTGGGGCGAAAGGTGCGGTGGCGTTTGGCGGCAATGGCAACGGGCTTGGATCGGGCAGCGGCTTCTGTAATTGCTCCTCGCCGGTGAACAACTACCACAAGGGGTTTGAGCCGCGCATTGGCTTTGCATACACACCGAACCCAACGACCGTGGTGCGCGGCAGCTGGGGCGTGGTGTACACGCACGGCAATGCCAACGGCGGCTCTGCGATCAGCCGCCAGGGCACGGGGCTGGAGGGGTACAGCGTGACGCCGTCCACCAGCTTCAACAACCCGACGGTGGGGCAGGTGGGCAACCAGTACTGGAAGCTGGACAGCCCATACCCGTCGTACACGCTGCCGCCGAACTTCAACCCGTCGATCGGCACGTACTACACGAGCCTGTCGAACCAGTCGCTGCAGAACCCGGTGTATGCGGATCCGTACTATGGCGGCCGTGCACCGCAGTTCATCAATTACAGCTTCGGCATTCAGCAGCAGTTTGGGGCGTCGACAACGTTTACGCTGAGCTACGTTGGGTCGCAGGGCCACTTCCTGACGCCGGACAGCCTGAACGGGCGCGGCTACTACAACAACCAGCTGGACCCCAAGTACCTGAGTCTGACGACGCTGCTGGGCAACCAGGCGACCCCGGCGAACCGCGCGGCCGCCGGCAATCTGCCGTTGCCGTATGCGAGCTTTGGCGGGTCGGCGAACCCGACGATCTCGCAGTTGCTGAAACCGTTCCCGCAATATGGGTCGATCAGCGATACGTATGGCTTTGTGGGGAACAGCCGGTACCAGGCGCTGCAGGCGTACATGAGCAAGCGGCTGACCAACGGGCTCACGTTTCTGGCGAACTACACGTGGTCGCACTCGATCGACAACAACGGCACGTTCCGGTCGGGGTATGACATTCCGGCGTATGCGGCGACGGATGGGCGGGCGCACGCGGCGCGTTCGCTGGACAAGTCGAACTCGCTGGGCGACCAGCGGCACAAGTTCAACCTGACGGGAGCGTATGACCTGCCGTTTGGGAAGGGTGTGCTGGGCGGCAAGAACGAGATCACGCGTGGGGCGTTCGGCGGCTTCCGGCTGTCGGGCATCTTTACGGCGTATTCAGGGCAGCCGCTGTCGATTGTGCAGAACTCGGCCAGCACGAACCCGGCGGCGAACGTGTCGTATCCGACGCTGAACCCGAACTATGTGGGTACGGGGCGCATTGCGGGGCTGTCGCATCCGCACACCCAGGCGGAACTGGGATCGGTGCAGTACCTGGACCCGAATGCGTTTGTGCGCACGCCGGACTACATCTTTGCGACGACGGCGCGCACGGCGGCGTACAAGGGGCTGTACCAGCCGGGCAATTACCGGCTGGACTTGAGCCTGCGGCGCACGATCGATGTGCCGACGCATGGTCTGCACGAGGGGACGAAGCTGGTGCTGGAAGCGGACTACTTTAACGTGACGAACCATACGCGGTTTGTGTTTAGCCAATCGAACGGCGTGCTGAACACGTGGGCGCCGGCCGGAACGACGCAGGGCAACGCGTACGGCACGATGGTGGTGGATACCACGGTGCCGTTTAACCGCGCGCTGCAACTGGCGGGCCGCATCGAGTTTTAAGGTGGCGAGCTGACGACAACGGCCGCGGAGCGATTCGCGGCCGTCGTGTTTTCACGAACGGTGAACAGGCGGATGCGATGAAGTGGGTGCGGCGGGGCATGTGTGGAGCGGTGGCGATGGCAATGCTGGGATCAGGTGTCGTGCGTGCGCAGGTGGCGGCGGGTGGCGGTGGAGAGGCGCGGCCGGACCAGTACTTCGGGGCGGCGGCACCGTTCGACGCGGGCGTGTTTGTTGCGCCGGGTGCGTCGTTGAGCGCGAAGCAGCGGCGGGAGCGGGATGCGGCGTGGCGGGCGGAGATCCGCAAGGAGCTGTTTGTGCCGGAAAAGCTGCCGGCGCTGGATGCGCGGGTGGTGTCGACGTTTTCGCCGATGCCGGGCGTGCTGGCCGACCGCGTGACGTATGCGACGGCGGATGGGATGCGAGTGCCCGCAGTGGTGTACCGGCCCGACCCGGCGACGCAACACGGGCACGGCAAGCTGCCCGGCATTGTGGTGGTGAATGGGCACGGCGGCGACAAGTACAGCTGGTACGCGTTTGTGAGCGGCATGCTGTTCGCGCGAGCGGGCGCGGTGGTGGTGACGTATGACCCGATCGGCAGTGGCGAACGCAATGCGCAGCGGATGCCGATGGCGAGCCCGTCGCCGCATGACACGGTGGTCGATACCGCGGGCGTATCTGCGCATTGGGGGCAGCGGCTGGCCGGGTTAATGCAGGTGGATGCGATGCAGGCGGTCAGCTATCTGCGCACGCAGAAGGATGTGGACCCAGCGCGCATCGGCATGGTGGGGTACTCCATGGGCGCGTTTGTCGCGGGCATTGCGGGCGCGCTGGACAGGCGGGTACACGCGGTGCTGCTGAGCGGTGGTGGCGTGTATGACGGGCCGCATGAGTACTACGACAGGGGCAAGCTGCCGTGCCAGGCGCCGCCGTACCGCGCGCTGGGAACGCTGGGCGACCGTGGCGCGGTGCTGTATGCGCTGAACGCATCGCGGGGCCCCATGCTGGTGATGAACGGCGATGCCGATACGGTGATGGATATGGCGCATCATCCGCCGGCGTGGTTTGCGGCGGTGCGGCAACGCGCGATTGCGCTGCGCGGCTCCGAGACGGACATGTTTACGACGGTGCTGTACCCGGGCGTGAGCCATCGGACGAGTTGGGTGAACCGGGACGGCGTGCTGTGGCTGAACAGAACGCTGCGGTTTGGGTTGTGGGACGATGCCGCGATTCGCTCGGCAGGAACGACGCATGTGGCCACGTGGGCGAAGGCAAACGGCGTAACGATTGCGCCCAACTACATGCGGGAAGACCGCGAGGGCGGGTTGGACGCGGTCGGGACGGGCTACCCCGCGCTGAGTGTGGCGCAACTGACGGTGCTGCCGGAGGCCGAGTGGCAGGCGCACGCGGACGAATACACCTATGCTGGCTGGGCGGCAAAGACGCGGGCGTCCGAGGGGGCTGTTGCAGCGGGACGGTAATGTTGCGCCGCTTCCCTTTCCAGCGGAGGCCGGAGCGGTGCGATACTTTTGTGAACTCAGGAGAGAACTTTGGCAACGTTGCATCGTTCCGATGGGCAGCATCGTTCCGATGGATCGCAGGTCAAGCGGGCGGGACGCATCAAGATTCAGGATGTGGCGCGGCTGGCGCAGGTGTCGCCCAGCACCGTTTCGGGCGTGCTGAACGAGAAAAGTAATGTGCGGCCGGAGACGCGGCAGCGCGTGCTGGATGTGATTGCGCAGCTGGGGTACACGCCGAACATTTTTGCCAGCAACCTGGCGCGGCGGTCGACCAAGCTGATCGGCATTATTGTGAGCGACTTGCTGAACCCGTTCTTTGCGGAGATTGCGGCGGCGCTGGATGCCGAGGCGCGCCGGCACGGGTATGAGACGTTTTTGGCGTCGACCAGCTTTCACCAGGACCAGCAGTGCGCGGCGGTGCGGCAGATGCTGGCGTTGCGGGTGGCGGGCGTGGCGATGATGACGAGCGAAAACGATCCGGAGGCGTTCAGCCTGCTGAAGTCGAGCGGAACGCCGGCGGTGTACCTGGACAATAACCACTCCGCGCCGCACATCGGGACCGTTCGAGTGGATAAGCGGCACGGCATGTTTATTGCGGTGCAGCACCTGTTGGAGCTGGGACACCGGAAGATTCTGCTGATCAAGAATTCGCAGCAGGGCTCGGCCGAGCCGCCGCTGCTGAGCCATCAGGAGCGCCAGATCGGCTTTGAAGAGGCGCTGCACCAGTACAACCCGCAGGACATGGACGTACACATTGTGGACGAGCCGGGCGAGCCGGCGGGCGCGGGCATGCGCGCGGTGGAACGGGCGCTGGCGGAGTACCGGTTCACGGCGGTGGTGGCGATCAACGACCTGGTGGCACTGGGTGCGTTTCGCGCACTGCAGGCGGCGGGTTTGTCGATTCCGCAGGATGTGTCGGTGGTTGGATTCGACAACACGTATTTGTGCGAGTACCTCCATCCGCCGCTGACGACGGTGGCGACGCCGCGGGCGGACCTGGCGAGCAGCGTGGTGGCGATGCTGATGAGCTACATTCGCGGCGATGGCGCGCCGCCCGAGCCGATGCTGCCGGCGGCGATGGTGCTGCGGCAGTCCACGGCAACGCCGCGGGGCTAGAAAGCGGCCGGCAACCGTTCGACGATAAGCGACATGGACGCAGACCTGTTTCGCATCCAACGGGGCAGAGCTGCGCAAGCGCGGTTTTGTTCGAAGGGTGCCGGTGCCGTTTCGCAGTTTTTTCTGGGGTGGGTTTGAGTCCGCGACGCATCGGCGCCGGGATGGTTGCCGTGTGGACGCCGTGGCGTCCAGCCGGCACGACGTGTGCCTGGAGCAGGATTACGCACTGCTCGGGACCGCCGGCGTGCGAACGGTGCGCGATGCGTTGCGATGGCACCTGATCGAGCCGGTGCCGGGCGAGTACGACTGGTCGACCTTTGTGACCATGCTGCAAGCGGCCCACCGCAGCGGCATCCAGGTGATCTGGGACCTGTGCCACTGGGGTGTTCCAGACTGGGTGGATCCCTTCTCGGCAGAGTTCCCGCTGCAATTCCAGCGTTTTGCCGAGGGGGCGATTACGGTGCTGCGCGATTTTTACCGCGAGCAAGGTGTTGCCGAGGCGCCGGTGGTTTGCCCGATCAACGAGATCTCATTCTGGTCCTGGGTGGGCGGCGATGAGGCGTACTTCTTCCCGTTCGGCAGGGGACAGGGGAACGCTCTGAAGCATCAGTTGGTTTGTGCGGCGAATGCGGCGATTCGCGGCATGCGACGCATTTGCCCGGAGCTGCGGGTGCTGCAACCGGAGCCGATCATCCACATTGTGCCCGACGCGGCGACAGGGGGCGACGGTGAGGCAGAGCGCCATACCGCGTCGCAGCATGACGCGTGGGAGATGCTGCTGGGACGGCGGTCACCGGAGCTGGGAGGCAGCGAAGAGCACCTGGACTTCATCGGCGTGAACTACTACTGGAACAACCAGTGGGTGCATCACGGAGCACATACGCCGCCGGGCGATGCGCGGCACCGTCCGCTGCACGCGATGCTGCTGGAGATCTGGCAGCGGTACCGCAGGCCGATTGTGATTACAGAGACCAGCGCGGAGGGCGATGCCGGCCCCGGATGGTTCGGGTATGTGATGGCCGAGGTACGGCAGGCAGAGCGGATGGGCGTGCCGATCCAGGGTGTTTGCCTGTATCCGGTGATGGATTACGCGGGCTGGGACGACGACCGCCACTGCGCGGTGGGCCTGATCGAGCTTTCGCCCGACAAGCAGGACCGATGGCTGCGGGGAGCCATGTTGCAGGAACTAGAGGCCCAGCAACGCGTTCGCGCCCTGTAATTACGTCGCCGGTTGCCGACATCGGCGCGTTTACGACGGGGCTTTCGGGAGCGGCATACCCGATTTCAGCCACATTCCGCATCTGAACAAGAAACGATGTTCACAAACGATGTCCGGCTTGAGCCGGCCCGTTCCATTTTTTTCTTATTTTTTCGCGATTGGCAGGTCCACTTGAAATCTTCGTTTTCACTCGCTTCTTCCGTCCGTGCTCTGGATCCGACTCTCGACATTTTCTGCTTCAGCCATTTGCGGTGGGATTTTGTGAGGCAGCGGCCGCAACACCTGTTGAGCCGCGCCGCGCAGACAAGGCGTGTTTTCTATTGGGAGGAGCCGTTTCGGCATGGCACTGAGGGTTTGCCGCAGCAGGCGAACGTGCTGTCTGCGGAAAGACTTGGCGTGGCCGACGGCAGTGCGCCGCGGTTTGGCCTGCAAGCGATGCGCGAAGGCGAGGTGACGGTGCTGCGTCCGCACCTGTGCAGCACCCTGACGGAATCCGAGGCGAACGCGGCACAGGCGAAGATGCTGCAGGGGTTTCAGCGACTTGCACGCATCCGGCAGCCCATCGCGTGGTACTACACGCCCATGGCGCTTGCGTTCACAACGGCGCTGCGGCCGTCAGTGACTGTGTATGACTGCATGGACGAATTGAGCCTGTTTCATGGCGCGCCGCCAGAGCTGCGGATTCGGGAACAACTGCTGCTGGAAGCGGCAGATGTGGTGTTTACCGGAGGCGTGAGCCTGTATGAGGCGAAGCGGCACCAGCATGGCAACGTTTACGCGTTTCCGAGTTCGATCGATGTAGCGCACTTTGCAACGGCGCGGCTGCCGAAGCGGCGTGAACCGGAGGACCAGGCGGGAATCGCCCGTCCACGCGCAGGGTTCAGCGGAGTGCTGGACGAACGGCTGGATGCGGCGTTGCTGGAGCAGACGGCGAAGCTGCTGCCGGAGGTTCAGTTTGTGCTGGTTGGGCCGGTTGTGAAAATCGATCCGGCGACGCTGCCGAAGGCGGAGAACCTGCACTATCTGGGCGGGAAGCGCTATGAGGATCTGCCCGCGTACCTGGGTGGGTGGGATGTGGCGCTGCTGCCGTTTGCGAAGAACGAGGCGACGCGTTTTATATCGCCGACGAAGACGCCGGAGTATCTGGCGGCGGGTCTGCCTGTGGTCTCGACCTCGATTCGCGATGTGGTGCGCGGGTACGGCGATGAGGGGCTGCTTGCCATTGCGGACACGCCGGAGGCATTTGCCGCGGCGATCCAAAAGGCGCTGCTACCGCAGACGGATGCGTGGCGGCAGGGAGTGGCACGCAAGCTGGCTCAAACGTCGTGGGATCGGACGTGGTCCGCGATGGAAGCGCAGATTGCGCGTGTGCTGACGGGAAAGCAGGAGGCGGATGGCACGCTAGCGGAGTGGCCGCTGACGCAAGCTGCGGGAATGGAAGAGATGCTGCTGCAAAACGGAGTGAGCACGGTGGTGGCGCAGCAGAGGACGAATTTGCAGGCTTAAGGATGTGCGGGATGGCGAGGGCCGCTGGGCTCCAGCGATCGCGCTGCAATCCGGGCCCGTTTCGCGCTTGCAGTTAGAAAATGCGGGTTTCGGTGCGGGCACCAAGTCCACTGCGCCGGACGGTGAAGCTGTCCGGCTCCGGTCGAAATGACAAGTTTGTCGTTTGGGCGTTGTATTCTCTCGCTTCGGTGTTCAGCGGGAGGCTTGCGCCGTGGTTGTGGACGGCTGTTGGGACTGCAGGTAGTTGCCGTAGCCGACGATCAGGGTGGAGCCGATGAGCAGGATGAGGCCGGCGGTGACGAGGGCTTTGGTGCGGAAGCTGGTGCCGCGCCACTCCCGGAGCGCGAGGCCCCACAGGGTGGCGAAGATGATGATGGAGGCCATGTGGAGCGTCCACGAGCTGAAGTCGTACTTGCCCATTTGCGTTTGGCCGAGTGAGTAGAAGAAGAACTGGAAGTACCAGATGACGCCGGCCATGGCGGCAAAGAGGTAGTTCCGGACGAGGATGCCGGGCGCGATGCGTTGGACGAGCACCGTGGGATCGACGTTCTGCAGGGTGGCGCCGGTCTGGTGGGAGGCGCGCATGGGGTTGGCGCCGGGCTCGCCGCCGAACTGGGCGGCGGAGTGGTTCCGAGCGATCAGGATGCAGGACCAGATGAAGTTGGTCGCGAAGCCGCCCCAGAGCACGACGATGAGGATGGGCAGGTTTTGCCAGAGCGGAAGGTGGCCGGTGCGGATGAGTTCGGCCTTGGCGACGTCGCCGATGGGCGCGCCGGCTTTGAGGCCGAAGGCGAAGAAGGAGCTCATGATGCCGGCGCCGACGGCGATGAGCAGACCCTTCCACAGGGAGAATTCGGACTCGCCGATTTCGATCTTTTCGGTGGGCGTGATCTCGTGTTCCTTGGACCAGCCGGCGAAGCCGTTGACCGCGACGGCGAGCAGGCAGACCGCGATGCCTAAGAGGACGACCTGGCCTGAGTGCCCGTGGAGGATGGTGTAGATCTCGCCCGTGTAGATGGGCGGGATGAGCGTGCCGAACGCGGTGCAGAGGCCGAGGGCGATGGCGTACCCGAGCGCGATACCGAGGTAGCGGACGGCGAGGCCGAAGGTGAGTCCGCCGATGCCCCAGAGTGCGCCCATGAGGACTGCGTAACCGATTGCCGAGCGCGGTGAGGTGGCAAGCACGTGCCACAGGTTTGGCACCAGCAGCGACGCCATGATGAGCGGAGCGACGATCCAGGCGGCGAAGCCCTGAACGATCCAATAGATCTCAAACGACCAGCGCTTGATGCCGCGGAAGGGGATGAAATTGGTGGCCGAGGCGAAGCCGCCGATCCAGTGGTAGAGGATGCCGAGAAATGGATTGGTGCCCAAAGCTTCTTGCCTCAGTGAAAGGGTGGGGAGTAGGGTTGCAGCGGCGCAATCACTGTACCGGATGCGGATTCTGTTTGGGAAATATACTCTCTATTGGAATCTGTTCGGCGTAGGAGTGCTTCGGTGAAGGTCGCTCTGTTCATCACCTGCTACAACGACACGCTGTTTCCGGAGGCGGGGCGCGCGGTGGTTGCTGTGCTGGAGCGGCTTGGACACGAGGTGGAATTCCCCGCCGGGCAGACTTGTTGCGGGCAGATGCACTACAACACCGGCTACCAGGCGGAGGCGCTGCCGCTGCTGCCGCGTTTTGTGGCGCAGTTCAAGCATGCGGAGGCGGTGGTGGTGCCTTCGTCGAGTTGCGTGACGATGATGCGCGAGCACTACCCGGGCATGGCGGAGCGGCTGGAGAAGGAGCGCCCGGATACGTATCGGGGCATGGTGGGTGAGGTCAATTCCCTGCTGCCGCGCGTGTGGGAGTTCAGCGAGTTTCTGACCAAGAGGCTCGGGCTGACGGATGTGGGTGCGTACTACCCGCACCGGGTGACGTACCACGCGAGCTGCCACGGTCTGCGCGGGCTTGCCCTGGGCGACGGGCCGGAGACGCTGCTGCGCAATGTGCGCGGCATTGATCTGGTGAAGCTGGACAAGGTGGAGCAGTGCTGCGGGTTTGGCGGCACGTTTGCGGTGAAAAACGCGGAGGTGTCGAGCGCGATGCTGACGGAGAAGACGACGGCGGTGCTGAACACAAAGGCCGAGTGCGTGACCGCGTGCGACAACAGCTGTCTGATGCACATTGGCGGGGCGCTGCACCGGCAGAGGACGGGGGTACGCACGGTGCATATTGCGGAAGTTCTGGCAGGGAGCTAGGGGTAATTCGCGCTTCCGGCGTGTCCCGAGCGGAAGGATGGGCAGGGGCAAATGCAGGTTTCTCCACTGCGCAAGCGCAAAGAACGCGCGTGCTTCGGTCGAAATGACATGGTGTCGGTGGTGCGAGCTGCCTTTGCGACGGTGATGCGATGAGCGGTGGGACTGCGTTGAATCCGAAGACCGCGCCGACGTTTCCCATTGCGGCGAGCGCGATGGTGGGCAATACGCAGCTGCGCAAGAATGTGCGGCATGCGACGGATGTGATCCAGGCG
Organism: Terriglobus sp.; assembly: GCF_965201105.1. Lineage (GTDB taxonomy): Bacteria > Acidobacteriota > Terriglobia > Terriglobales > Acidobacteriaceae > Terriglobus. The sequence goes on along the minus strand of NZ_OZ241741.1, from coordinate 3,976,167 downwards.
AAGCGGGCGCGTGTGGTCGGCGAAATGCCGGACTGGGAAGCGTTGCGCGATGCGGGCAAAGCCGTGCGCGAGCACACGATGCGCAACCTGCCCTTCTACCTGGAGCAGTTTGAGCGCAACTGCACCGCGGCGGGTGGCCACGTGCACTGGGCGCGCGATGCCGAGGAGGCGCGCGCGATTGTGGTGCGATTGGCGCAGGAGGCCATTGCGCGCGGCCGGACTTCGCCTGCCATTGTGGGCAAGGAGGCGGGCGAGCCGCAGGGGACGCGCCCGGGTTGGGTTGAGACGTCGAACGTGCCGATGCAGGGCGAGGTCATCAAGATCAAGTCGATGACGACGGAAGAGGTGCAACTGAACCGCGCGCTGGAGGGCGCGGGCATTCACCCGTATGAGACGGATTTGGCGGAGTTGATTATTCAGCTGGGGCAGGACCAGCCGTCGCACATCGTGGTGCCGGCGCTGCACAAGAACCGGCAGCAGATTCGCGAGATCTTTCTGCGCGAGATGAAGCTGGATCATCTGGGCGAGTCGCCGCAGGACCTGGCGGATGCAGCGCGGCGGTTTCTGCGCGAGAAGTTTCTGCGTGTGGAAACGGCAATCAGCGGCGCAAACTTTCTGATCGCGGAGACCGGCGGCGTGTGCGTGGTGGAGAGCGAGGGCAACGGGCGTATGTGCCTGACGTTGCCGAAGACGCTGATCACGCTGGCGGGCATCGACAAGGTGGTGCCGCGGTTTCAGGACATGGAGGTGCTGCTGCAAACGCTGCCGCGCAGCGCCACGGGCGAGCGCATGAACCCATACAACAGCGTGTGGACGGGCGTGGGCAAGGGCTATGCCGCGGGTGATGGCCCAACCGAGTTTCACGTGGTGCTGCTGGACAACGGACGCACAGAGGTTCTGGCCGATCCCGAGGGGCGGCAGACGCTGCACTGCATTCGTTGTGGCGCGTGCCAGAATGCGTGCCCGGTGTATCGAGAGACGGGCGGGCACGCGTATGGCAGCGTGTATGCGGGGCCGATTGGGGCGATTTTGACGCCGCAGTTGCTGGGCATGCAGTATGCGCAGTCGCTGCCGTATGCGAGCAGCCTGTGCGGCGCGTGCTATGAGGTGTGCCCGGTGAAGATCAACATTCCCGAGGTGCTGGTGCACCTGCGTGGCCGCGTGGTGAAGGAGAATACGGGCGGGCTAAAGACCATCACCAACCCTGAGGCGATGGCGATGAAGGCGGCGGGTGCGATCTTCCGCAGCGAGCGGCGGTTCCGTGCGGCGCAGCGACTGGGGCGCATGGCGGAGGCTCCGCTGGAGCGCCGCGACGGCCAGGGGCAGAAGTGGGTTACGTGGCTGCCCGGCATGCTGGGCGGATGGACGAGTGTGCGCGACCTGCGCGCGATGCCGAAACAGAGCTTTCGCGAGTGGTGGGAGCAGCGCGACCGCAAACCGGGAACGCACGAGCGGAAGACGGAGGAGCGCGATGCCTGAGGCGATGGCGGGATCGGCACGCGAGGCGGTGCTTGGGCGCATCCGCGTCATTGTGGGCGAGGCGCGCGCCGAAAACGTGGTCGCACAGGAGTGGGCCGGGCTGCCGCGCGCGTACAGCGTTGCGAGCGGGGCGGACGAGGATGCAAAGCTGCAGCGGCTGGTGGATCGGCTGCATGACTATGACGCCGTCGTGTACCGCATTGCGCCGGAAGAGATTGCGAGTACGGTGCTCCACATTTTGTCAACGCTGGGTCTAAGCGAGGTGCTGGTGCCAGCGGGTCTGGACCGGTCGTGGCTTCCCGGAAGTGTTGTCGCCGGCTCGCCGACCGTAGCCGCAGAGAGCGCGGCGAAGGTGGGGCACGATGACGTTGCTGACGGGCCTATCGAAAGCGGTGCGATTCAGTGTGTGGAGGACCGCGGCTTTGCACCACACGAGCTGGACCGTTTTGCGGCGGTGCTGACGGCGTCGACGCTGGCGATTGCGGAGACGGGAACGCTCCTGCTGCAGAACCTGCTAGGGCAGGGGCGGCGTGCGGCGACCCTGGTTCCCGATGTACACCTGTGCGTGGTGCGCGAGGCCGATGTGGTCGCGACGGTGCCGGAGGCGATGCGGCGATTGCAGGCGACGGCGGAGCTGCCGACGACGTTCATCAGCGGGCCTTCGGCAACGGCGGACATTGAGATGACGCGCATCAAGGGCGTGCACGGGCCGCGGTTTTTGCATGTACTGCTGGTGCGGTGAGCACTTTCCATCAAACCCAGGGTGTGTTGCATCAACCAGCGAAAACGATGCAGGTTCTCCGCTCCGCACGCGCAAAGAGCGCGCGTGCTCCGGTCGAAATGACAGAATCCCCGCAGATGCGAAGCTCCTTGAAGCAGGAGGGACTTGCGCGTTGCGGTGCTTTCGATAGAGAGTTAGTTTCACCCCTGAATCCGGCGGCTTCACCGCGCACCGAAGGACGAGCCTCACCATGAGCACTGCAGCCACCGGCGATCCGCAAGAGCAACAGCAACGTATTTCGGCCGCACTGGACGGCTTCTGTATTGAGGTGCCCTCGTGGGGCTTCGCCAATACGGGAACGCGGTTTGGCAAGTTCGTTCAGGCGGCTGCGGCGACCACGATTGCGGAGAAATTTGCCGATGCGGGCGAGGTCAACCGGCTGACCGGAGGTTGCCCTACCGTGGCGCTGCACGTGCTGTGGGACATGCCGAATGGCACCGGGGACGTGGAGACGATTCGTACACTGGAGGCGGCGCACGGCGTGAAGGCGGGGTCGATCAACCCGAATCTGTTCCAGTCCCAGGAGTACAAATTTGGATCGATTGCGAACCCGGACGCTGGGGTGCGCAAGGCCGCGCTGGATCACCTGCTGGAGTCGGTCGAGATCGGCAAGGCGCTGAGATCGCGCGATGTTTCGCTGTGGATTGCGGACGGGTCGAACTACCCCGGGACCCAATCAATACGCCGCCGCATCGAGTGGATGGAAGAGATGCTGAAGGCGACTCACGATGCGATGGATGATTCACAGCGAATGCTGGTGGAGTACAAGCCGTTTGAGCCGGCGTTCTATCACACGGACATCGCCGATTGGGGCATGGCGCTGCACCTGGCGCGCGTGGCAGGTCCGCGCGCGGCGGTGCTGGTCGACACGGGCCACCATTATCCCGGCACGAACATTGAGCAGATCGTGGCGTGGCTGCTGCATACGGGGTCGCTGGGCGGATTTCATTTTAACGACCGCAAGTATGCCGATGACGACCTGACGCTGGGATCGATTGACCCGTACCAGGTGTTTCGGATCTTTCACGAGATTGTGAGCGCGCCGGGCGATACCGTGAACAACATCGCGTACATGATCGACCAGAGCCATAACCTGAAGGGCAAGATGGAGGCGATGGTGCAGTCCGTGGTGACGGCGCAGGAGCTGTTTGCACGCGCCGCGCTGGTGGACCAAGAGGCGCTTCGGACGCTACAGGACGAGTGCCGCCTGGTCGAAGCGGAGGAGCTCTTCCGGGACTGCTTCTGGACCGATGTGCGGCCCATGGTGCGGGAGTGGCGCGAGGAGAAGGGGCTGCCGGTCGATCCGCTGCAAGAGCTTCGCGCGAGCGGGTATGTGGAGCGGATCGGCAGGGAGCGGGGGGCGCGGAATCAGAGTTCGGGTGGCAGTTATGCGTGAGGTTCGCTTTGGAAGAGATTGAGATGACATCGCAGCCGGAACAATGCAGGTTTCGGTGCAAGCATCAAGTCACTCCGCAGGACGATAAAGCTTGGGTCGAAATGACAGACGTCTTTCGGGTCGAGACAGCTTTTCTGAACTAGAACGAACGCCCGTGTTTCAATAGCGAAACTGGGCGTTGTTGTTGCTGGGCGTCCGCCAAGGTGGCGAAGGTGGCGAAGAGCCCGAAGCGGTTGTACCTGATTCCTGTCCTGAGCAAGGCGCTCGACATTCTGGAGCTGCTGCAGACCGAAAACCAGCCGATGTCGCTGGAGCAGATCCATCGCAGCACGCGCGTGTCGAAGACTACGGTGTATCGCGTGCTGAAGACTTTGGTGCACCGCGGCTACCTAGCGCAGGCGCCGGACGGCAGCTACCGCCATGTGGCCCGGCCGAAGAAGCTGCGGTTTGGCTTTGCGGGGCAAAGTGCGGACATGCCGTTCAGCCAGGAGGTGAGCCGGAGCCTGCACGAGGCCGCCGCCGCCGCGGGTGTGGAGATTGTAGAACTGGACAATCAGTACGACGCACCCACGGCCGTGCGCAACGCGGAGCAGTTTGTGCAGGACCGGGTGGACCTGGTCATCGAGTTCAACGTGGAGCAGCAGGTGGCGCCCGTGATCGGCGACAAGATTGCGGCCGCGGGTATTCCGCTGATCGCGATCGATATTCCGCACCCGAACGCCACGTACTTTGGCGTGGACAACTATCGCGTGGGCGTGGAAGCGGGCGAGGTGCTGGCAGCCCATGCGCAGCAGAACTGGGCTGGGAAGGCGGACTGGGTTCTTGGACTGGATCTGCCCGAAGCCGGGCTGCTGGTGCAGAGCCGCGTCTCCGGGGCGTTTGATGCGGTGCGCAATGGGTTGCCCGAACTGCCGGTGGAAAGTTTTGTACGCATGGATGGCCGCGGCATGCGTGAGCGGAGCTGCAAGCTGGTGAACGATTTTTTGAAACGGCACCCGAAGGACAAACGCATTCTGATCGCTGCCGCGACGGATACGAGTGCGCTGGGCGCTGTAGATGCGGCCCGCCAGCAGAAGCGGCACCGGCACGTGGCGGTCGTGGGACAGGACTGCATTGCGGAGGCGCTCTGTGAGATGAATGCCGCTGGCTCGCCACTGATTGCGTCGGTATCGCACGAGGTGGGCAGTTATGGGCCGAGCCTAATGCAGCTTGGTCTTGCACTGCTGAAGGGGCAGACCGTGCCGCCTTACAACTACGTGGCACACCGCCTGGTGCGCGCCACAGACGCGGTTGCGGTGTAGCGATTCAAGCCGTTTTGCGGAGTTGTTTTCCACTCAATGCTGCAATTCCCGCACGCCGATAATGCGTAGAAAACCTGCGCTGTACTTGCGTCTCGGCAGCTTAGATTCACATGGGAAACATTTGCCGTATTGGTCTTGGCTATGGAATCATGGTCGGCGGACGTTTGTGACGAGGGTTTGATGGCGGCAAGTGCAGCAGACGGCAGGCTGAAGTTTCTGGAAGACAGGTGGGACGAGGCGATCGCCCGGACGCTGGACGGCCCGGAACTGCTGCGCTATCGATCAAACCTGCTGGGCAGCGATCTGCGCATTACCAACTTCGGTGGCGGCAACACCAGCAGCAAGCTGGACGAAGTCGATCCTGTTTCCGGCGACGCGGTCAAGGTGTTGTGGGTGAAAGGCTCGGGCGGCGACCTGGGGTCCATCAAACGCGCAGGGTTCGCGACGCTTTATCTGGATCGGCTGCTGGCGCTGGAGAAGCAATACAAAGGCGTGAGCGAAGAGGATGCGATGGTCGCGCTCTATCCGCTGGTAACGTTTCACAACAATCCGACCGCGACTTCGATCGACACACCGCTGCACGGCTTTCTTCCCTTCGCGCATGTGGACCACCTGCACCCGGACTGGGGGATAGCGCTGGCCGCGAGCGCCAACGGCAAGCAGAAGATGGAAGAGTTCAACGCGGAGTTCGGCCATACGCTGGCGTGGCTGCCGTGGCAGCGGCCGGGGTTTGAGCTGGGCATGATGCTGCGCAGGATCGTGGAAGAGACGCCCGGTTGCGACGGCGTGGTGCTGGGCGGACATGGCCTATTCACGTGGGGCAACACGCAGCGTGAGAGCTACCTGAGTACGATCACGATCATTGATCAGATCGGTCAATTCATCGAACGGCACGGTTCGCGCGAGAGCCACAAGGTGTTCGGCGGAGCGAAGCACCAGGCGCACGCAGATCGCGAGGGGATTGCGGCCGAGGTGATGCCGACGCTGCGCGGCGCGGTGAGCCGGAAGCAGCGCTGGATTGGCAGCTTTACCGATGCGCCGAATGTGCTGAATTTTGTGAACAGTGAGAGTGCGGAGAAGCTGGCGCATTTGGGTACGAGCTGCCCGGATCACTTCATACGCACCAAGATTCGGCCCATGTTTCTGAAGTGGAATCCGGCGGGCGACCCGAAGGAGATTCCGGCGCTGATCGAGCAGGCGCTGGAGACGTATCGCGCGGAGTACGCCGAGTACTACACAAAGCACGCGTTGGCGGAGTCGCCGAAGCAGCGTGACGCGAGCCCGACGGTGGTGCTGTTGCCGGGCGTGGGCATGTTCACGTTTGGCAGGAACAAGACCGAGGCGCGGCTGACCGGCGAGTTCTACAGCAACGCGATTGGCGTCATGCAGGGCGCGGGCGCGCTGGGCAGTGGTGTGAAGTGCGAAGACATTCCGCAGGCCGGTCCTGCTGCGAGCGCCGACCAGTTCACGGTATACGACAACTACGTCGCGCTGCCGCCAAGCGAGGCGTTTCGCATTGAGTACTGGGCGCTAGAGGAGGCGAAGATTCGCCGGCAGCCACCGGAGAAGCAGTTGAGCCGCAGGGTGGCGTTGATCGTGGGTGGAGGCTCGGGCATCGGCCGGGAGACCGCGTTGATCGCCGCCGAGCGTGGCGCGCACGTGATGATTGCGGACCGCGACCTGGCCGGTGCGGAGCGCGTGGCGGAGGAGTGCAAGGCGATTGCGGGCCTGGAGGCGGTCGGCTTCACGAGCATCGACATCACGAAGCGCGACACGATCCAGGCCGCGCTGGATGCGACGGTGAAGCAGTTCGGCGGCGTGGACATCTTGATCAATACCGCCGCGATTTTTCCATCGACACCGTCGGGCGTAATTGACGACGATCTGTGGGCGACGACGATGGAGATCAACGTGACGGCGAACTGGAAGCTGGCCGATGAGGCGAATGCGTTTTTCAAGAAGCAGGGCCTTGATGGTTCGGTGGTGCTGACCAGCTCGGCGAATGCCGTGGTCGCAAAGCGCGGGTCGGAAGCGTACGACGTGTCGAAGGCGGCGCTGAGCCACCTGGTACGCGAGCTGGCGGTGGGCATGGCGCCGCTGGTGCGGGTGAATGGCGTGTCGCCAGCGACGGTGGTAAAGGGTTCGACGATGTTTCCGCGCGACCGCGTGAAGGCGTCGCTGGAAAAGTACAAGATTCCGTTTGAGGAATCTGCGACGGATGATGAGCTGCGTGACGCTCTGGCGGCGTTCTACGCGCAGCGCACGCTGACGCATGTGCCGATCGATCCGAAGGACAATGCGGAGGCGATCCTGTTCCTGGCCGGACCGCAGGCGCGCGTGACGACGGGGCATATTATTCCGGTGGATGGCGGGCTGGTCGAGGCGTACCTGCGATAGCCATGAGATCGAGGGAAGCAACACGCAATGCTGAAGCCCGTGTGCCGAAAGACACACGGGCTTTGGTCGCTGTGGACCTGGGTGCGGAAAGCTGCCGCGTGAGTCTGCTGCGTTGGGTCGACGGCGCGCCACGGCACATGCTGGTACACCGCATTGCGAACGGTCCGGTAGAGCGTGAAAATGGACTGCACTGGCCGCTGGAACAGATTGTCAGCGGCATGGAAGAGGGTTTGCGCAAGGCGGCGGAGTTTGCGCCGGAGGGCATTCGCAGCATCGCGGTGGACGGCTGGGCGGTGGATTACGTTCGCCTGAACAACGCAGGCGAGCCGCTGGCGGACCCGTTTTGCTATCGCGATGTTCGCAACGAGCGTGCCGCGCAGGAACTGCACACGCATGTGAGCCCGCAGCGCATGCGAGAGCTTACCGGCATTCAACAGATGCCACTGAACACGCTGTACCAGCTGTATGCGGACAAGCTGGCCGGCATGCCGCCCGCGCGCTGGCTGAACCTGCCGGAGTACCTGTTGGTGCGCTGGGGGGCCGAACCCGTTGCGGAGTTCACCAACGCGACACACACGCAGTTGGTTGAAACGCATTCGCACGGATGGAGCCGTGAGATCTTTCGCAATGCCGGGCTGCAGGTTGAGTGTGCGCCGCGCATTGTGCGGCCGGGAACGCTGCTGGGCAAGCTGCACGGGCTGCTTGCCGCGCTGCCCGCGTACGCCGACACGGAGCTGATTGCGCCTGCCTGCCACGATACGGCGAGCGCCATTGCCGGCATCGCCGCACAGGGCGAGGACTGGGCGTATCTCTCAAGCGGAACGTGGTCGCTGGTGGGTACGCTGACGCCCGAGGCGGTGAATGGTCCTACGGCGCGCGCGGCCAATTTCACCAACCTGGGCGGTGTGGGCGGAACCAACTGCTTTCACAAAAACGTGAACGGCATGTGGCTGCTGAAGCAGTGCCAGGACGCGTGGGCGCAGCAGGGTTTTGCACCGCCGATCGCGGCGCTGCTTGCTGCCGCCGAGGACGTGTCTGCGCCTGCTGTGTTGCTGGACGTGGATGAGGCCGACCTGATGCGTATGGGCGAGATGCCGCAACGCATCAATCGCCAGCTTGCGGCCAAGGGCGCGGCGATGCTGCCGGAAACGCCAGAGAGTGCTGCCGCGGTGACGTCGCTGATTCTGCACTCGCTGGCGGCGCGCTATGCAGAGGTGTTGCGTGTGGTGGCAGAGGAGACCGGTAAGGAATTGCGACGGCTGTTTATTGTCGGCGGTGGCTGCCGGAACCAGCTGCTGAACCGGCTGACGGCAGAGGCCACGGGCATGCAGGTGTGCTGCGGCTCGCCGGAGTCGAGCACGCTGGGTAACTTCGCCGTGCAGATGGCGACGCTGGAGGGCGAAGCGAGCGCGTCTTCGCTGGAGTTTCGCGATGAGGTGTACCACTGGGCGTCGCGATTGGCATAGTCAAACGAAGTTCATAACGAAGTGAGCTGTTGTTGTTTGGGAGAAAGCCGATGCATGAGATGACACGCCGCCGCATTTTGCAGGCGAGCCCGTTTGCCGCCGCCGCGGCACTGTCCGCCAGCGTGCCGCAGAGTGTGGGTGCGCAGACGAATCACGAAGCCGTGTTGCCCACCGCGCACGCGGCGAAGGGGACGGCGCTGCTGTTTGATGTGCGGCAATACGGTGCCGCGGGTGACGGAAAGACGCTGGATACGAAGGCGGTGAACGCCGCGATCGACGCGGCGGCGAAGGCGGGTGGCGGCACCGTGGTCTTTCCGGCCGGGCAGTATCTTTGCTTCTCCATTCACCTGCAGAGCTATGTGGACCTGTGGGTGAGCCAGGGCGCAACAATCATTGCGGCGGACTCGCCGAAGCCTGGTGAGACGACCGGTTACAACGGCGAAACGTATGACGCGGCCGAGCCAAAGACGAGCTATGACGCGTACCAGGACTATGGGCACAACCACTGGCACAACTCGCTGCTGTGGGGCGAAAACATTCACGACTTCGGCATCTTCGGCAACGGCTTGATCTGGGGGCGCGGGCTGTCGAACGGCCGCCGCCGCACGGATCTCGGGTTCAAGTTTGTCGCGGAGCAGGCGGGCGTGGGAAACAAGGCGATCGCGCTGAAGAACTGCCGCAACGTGAACTTCCGCGATTTCAGCATTTTGAAGGGCGGTCACTTCGGATTTCTGCTGACAGGTGTGGATAACTGCACGCTCGACAACATCAAGATCGATACGGATCGCGACGGCATCGACATTGACTGCTGCCAGAACGTGCGTGTGAGTAACTGCACGGTGAATTCACCGTGGGACGACGGTATCTGCCCCAAGTCGAGCTTTGCGCTGGGCTACGCGCGGCCGACGCGCAATGTGACGATTACCAACTGCTGGGTGACCGGCTGCTATGAACTGGGCAGCGTGCTGGACGGTTCGTTCAAGAAGTTCACTGCGCCGAGCGAAGGTCAGCAAGACCGCAGTGTTCCGTATACGGGCCGCATCAAGTGCGGTACGGAGTCGAACGGCGGCTTCATCAACATTACCGTGTCGAACTGTGTATTTGAGGGCTGCCAGGGATATGCGCTGGAGAGCGTGGACGGTGCCTTGATGGAGGACATCGCCATCACGAATACGACGATGCGCGATTGCGTGTCTGCGCCGATCTTTGTTCGGCTGGGTGCACGCCTGCGCGGGCCAAAGGAGAGCACGAAAGTGGGTACGGCGGCGCGCATCCTGTTCAGCAACATCGAGAGTTACAACTCGTCTTCGAAAATCGCGTCCATCCTGAGCGGCGTGCCCGGACACATGATCGAAGATGTGAAGCTGAGCGACATTTTTGTGCACAACGAGGGCGGCGGCACGGAGGCGGATCAAGCGATTCAGGTGCCGGAGAAGGAAGAGGGCTACCCCGAGCCGGGCATGTTTGGCCGCATCCCCGCGACGGGCTTCTTTCTGCGGCATGTGCGCAACCTGGAGATGAGCCATGTGGAGGTGCGAACCGCGGCACCGGATGCGCGCTCGCCGTTTTACCTGCAAGACGTGGAGCGCGCCGACTTCTTTGCGTTGAACGCACCGCGTGCGCAGGGGCAGCCGCTGTTCCAGCTGCACAATGTGCGCGACCTGCGGCTGGGTTGGACGCGTGGCGTGGCCGACACGAACCTGGAGCACGCGGATGCGCAGACGCTTGGGTAAGCGGTTTCTGTTCACAGCGATGGAAGGGCACAGCGTCAAATGTGCCAAATGTAGCGATTGTCATGGCTCGTCCCTTTCTCATTTCCGTTCGCCTATGGCGAGCGGAAATGAGAAAGGGTGGATTGGGTGGGCGGTGGATGGCACAGCTAAAGCTGTGCCCTTCCGTTCTTGCATGAGGATGATACTGTGCGCAGTCACAATGGCGGCTACACTTGCGACGGTGCAGGCGCAGACGACCGATCTGCACCAGACCTTTTTGAACCCGCCGGAGGATGCGAAGCCGATGGTGCGCTGGTGGTGGTTCGGACCGGCGGTCACGCCTGAGGAGATTCGCAAGGAGATCGATCAGATGCACGCGGGCGGCTTTGGCGGGTTTGAGCTTGCCAGTGTTTACCCGCTTGCGGTGGATGATCCCGCGGAGGGGATCAGGAACCTGCGTTACACGTCGCCGGAGATGGTCGACATGTTGCGCGCGGCGCAGGAGCATGGGCGCGAGCTGGGCATGCGCGTGGACCTGACGCTGGGGAGTGGATGGCCGTTTGGCGGGCCGGAGATTCCGCTGGAGCTTGCGGCGGAGCGGCTGAAGCTGATCGTCGTCTCCAACAGCGACAAGGCGCCACAGCAGCTGGATTCGCAAAACCGCATTGAGCCCGGCGACCACATTATCGCCAAGTTCCTTGCAGCGGGTACGCCAGAGCATTGGGACGCAACGCGCACGCCACAGCTTGAGGTTTGGGACAAGGATCGTGTTGTACGGAGATGGACCTATGGTGCAGATACGCCGCACGATGTAACTCTGATCTTCGTTGCGAGCCACACCAGGCAGATGGTGAAGCGCGCTGCTGTGGGCGGCGAGGGTTACGTTCTGGACCACATGAACCGCGCGGCCATTGACACGCACAACCGTGAGGTGAGCGACAAGCTGCTGCAGGGCTTTACGGGCGAGCCGCCGTATGCCGTGTTCAGCGATTCGCTGGAGGTGTACGGCAGCGACTGGACCGGTGCGTTGCCGGAAGAGTTTAAGCGGCGGCGCGGCTATGACCTAATCCCGCACCTGCCTGAGCTGTGGCAGGGCGGAACGCCAGAGGCCGAGGCCGTGCGCCACGACTGGGGCGTGACGCTGAGCGACCTTGTCCGCGAGAACTACCTGAAGCCGATGGCGGAGTTCGCCGCGGCACACGGCACGAAGTTCCGATCGCAAACCTACGGTGAGCCCGCGGCAACGCTGAGCGATGAGATGACGCCGCAGTTGGCCGAGGGCGAGGGTCCGCAATGGAACCAGTTCTCGTTTACACGATGGGCGTCGAGCGCGAACCATGTCTTCGGCCGCAACATCACCAGTGCCGAAACGTGGACGTGGCTGCACTCGCCTGCGTTTCGCGCGACGCCGCTGGACATGAAGGTGGAGGCGGACCGCATGTTCCTGGAGGGCGTGAACCAGATCGTCGGGCACGGGTGGCCGTACTCGCCGCCGTATGCGCAGGAGCCGGGCTACTCGTTGTACGCCGCCGCGGTGTTCAACGCGCATAACCCGTGGTGGCCGGTGATGCCGGCGATTACGAAATACCTGCAGCGGGTGAGCTGGCTGCTGCGGCAGGGCGAGCCTGCGAATGATGTCGCGATTTTACTGCCCGAGGATGATGCGCAGGCGGCATTTGCGCCCGGTCATGTGTCCGTGACCGACGGCATGAAGCAGCGGATCACGCCGGAGCTGATGGGGGCGGTTCTGAACAGCGGCCACAACGTGGATTACATCGACGGACCTGCGCTCGAGATGCAGGCTTTGCACAGCAAAGTGATCGTCGTCCCGCCGACCACACGCATGCGCCTGAAGACCGTGCAGGCCTTGGCGACGTATGCACGGCGTGGCGGCAAGGTGATCTTTGTCGATACGGTGCCGTCGCTTGCACCCGGGCTGCAGGATGCGAACGACACCTCTGCGCTTTTGAGGGAGATTGCGCGCCTGCAGCACGCGGCGGCACACACCAGCATGGCCCAGCTTGCGCCCACACTGCGATCGTTGCTGCCGGCGGCGTTTGACCTGGGCCAGACGAACGGCGCGGTCGGTTTTATCCAGCGCAGCCTGCCGGAACGCGACATCTACTTCGTGGCGAACACCACTCCGGAGCCGCAAACGTTCACGCTGCTCACAACCAGCGCGCACCACACGCTCACGTGGTGGGACATCGAGGGCGGTGACGCCACCAACGCGCGTAACGGGGAGAGCGTCACGCTAACGCCCTACGGCTCGCGCGTGCTCGTTGCGTCCGACGACCACGCACCGCATCTGCGTCGCGGGCCCGAGCACGTTGTACAAAGCATCCCGCTCACGGGTTCGACAGTAGCCTTTGACGGTCAGCCCACGAACGCACAAATCTTTCATTCCACGGAGAGCTTTGGCGATTGGACGGCACGACCGGGAACGCGTTTTTACTCCGGCACCGGAAGCTACTTCAACCACTTTGCCGTGCAAAGCATGGCAGGCCATCACGTGGAGCTGCGCTTTGCCGATGGAAAACCGCTGCCCGACACGCAGCCTGCGAACAAGCCCGGCATTCGGGCGTGGTATGACGCGCCAATTCGTGAGGCCGCGACCGTGCTGGTGAATGGCAAAGAGGCCGGTGTGCTGTGGCATCCGCCGTACGTCCTGGACATTACCGGCCTGACGCATTCGGGTGACAACACGATTGAGATTCGGGTTTACAACACCGCAATCAACGCCCTGGCCGGTCAGCCGCCACGCGACTACAGCGCGTTGAAGGCGAAGTACGGTGACCGTTTTCAGATGCAGGACATGGACAATTTGCAGCCCGTTTCGTCCGGTATCTTCGGTCCGGTGGAGGTCGTGACGCTGGCGGCGGTCAAGTAGCGGAATCACGCGCCACGCAGCAAGGTACTTGTTTCCCGGCATTCCGCTCCGCTAGCCTAACGCCAGCGCAGCAATGCGCATGGGAGCCGAACGATGTCCACTGCAGCACAGGTTGCCGCACTTGCCGCGATGTCGCCCGCCGGCAGCAACACCGTTCCCCGCGACACCACTGCCGCGAACGTTCCCTGGTACATCTGGACCGGCGTGGTGGGCGTCACCTCCGCCACCATTGGCGGCGCCTGGGATGTGGCGTGGCACCGTTCGATCGGCCGCGACAGCTTCTGGACGCCTGCACACCTGATGATCCAGCTGTGCGCCGTGCTGGCAGCCGTGGTTGGCCTGTGGCTGGTGTACCAGTGCACCTTTGCGCAGAACTCACCGCTACGCGCGGCTTCGGTGAGCATCTTCGGCTTGCGCGCGCCGCTGGGCGTCTTCCTGGCCGGATGGGGCGGGCTGGCGATGCTTACTTCCGCACCGTTCGATAACTGGTGGCACAACGCGTACGGGCTGGACGTAAAGATTGTGAGCCCGCCGCATACGCTGCTGATCCTCGGCATTCGAGCGGTGTCGCTGGGCGTGTTCTTCCTGATCCTGGCGACAATGAACCGCGCCGCAACCGAAGGGCAGAGCAGCTTCAGCACGCTGCAGAAGCTGCTGCTGTACCTGGGCGGGTTGACCGTTGGCGGCCAAATGTTCTTTCTGCAGGAGTACACGTGGGACGTGATGCTCCACCAGACGCGAGCCTACATCGCCATAGGTATCGCAATTCCCGTCGCTCTCGCCGTGATCGCGCAGGCGTCGCGATTTCGCTGGGCGGCAACCGTTGCTACAGGCATTTACATGTGCTTCATCGTCAGCGAGATCCTGATTTTTCCGCTGGTGCATGCCGAACCCAAGCTGGGCCCGGTGTACAACGTCGTGACCCACCTGATCCCGGCCAAGTTCCCCGTTCTGCTGGTGGTGCCGGCAATTGCGCTGGACCTGCTGTGGCGCAGGACGAAGTCGTGGAAGATGTGGCAGATCGCACTTGTCTCCGGCATCGTATTTGTCGCGGTGCTGGTCGCCGTGGAGTGGCCGTTCGGGAGCTTTCTGCTTTCCAAGGCAAGCGAAAATCGCTTCTTCGGCACGATGTACTTCGACTACAATTCACGTCCGGACGGCCCGGACCGCATGCGCCAGTTCTTTCACCCGGCGTATGGGCTGCCGCTGTACTTGGGGCTGCTGCAGGCCACGGTGTATGCCGCCGTGTCCACGTGGATCGGCCTCCTGTTTGGCCGATGGATGCGCGGGGTGCAGCGTTGACGGTGCGCCGCCTCTTCCAGATCGCCCTGGCGGTCTTGCTTTTGTTGCTGCCGCGCCTGGCGCACGCGCACGTCGGCAACAAGGACGTGTTTGAAGAGGTGCACGCCGGGCCGTACACGCTGAACGTGACGGTGCGTCCGCCCAACGTGATTCCCGGCGTGGCCACGATTGAGGTTCGCAGCTCCGGCCCGGAAGTACGTACGATCGCGATCACGCCTGTACCCATGGTGGGCGAAGCTAGCAAGCATCCGCCGACGGCCGATCCCATGGCACATTCGCTCAGCGATCCGGCCTTCTTTACCGGTTCACTCTGGCTTATGGCCACGGGCTCGTGGAAGGTGGCGTTCGCCGTTTCCGGCGCGGCCGGACCCGCACAGGCCAGCGTTCCTGTGCCGGCGCTCGCGCTCAGCATGCTGCGTATGAACCGTCCGCTTGGCCTCTTGCTCGGCGCTCTGGGATTGCTGCTGGTGGTCGGCGTCGCCGGGATTGTGTTTGCCGCAACGGGTGAAGCGCGTCTTCGCCCCGGCGTGCAGCCCGATGCGCCGCGTCGGCGCCGTGCGTGGGTGATGGCGGGCGTCGCCCTCGTCACGGTGTGCGCGGCGGTGTGGGCCGGAGGCGTATGGTGGAACGTCGAGGCCGCCGACTATGCCGACCGAGTCTTCCAGCCGCTGCAACTGACGCCTTCGCTGACCGGCGACACGCTGCACCTGACGGTAGGCAGCTACGTGAACGCGGAAAGGCCGTACCGAAGCCGGCTGAACAACGACCTGCTTCCCGATCACGGCCACCTGATGCACCTGTACGCAATTCGCGAGCCGCAGATGGATGTTGCGTTTCATCTGCACCCCGCGCCGACAGCGCCGGGCGAGCTTGCGATGGAGATGCCGCAAATGCCCGCCGGACGCTACCGCCTGTTTGGCGACATCGTGCACCGCAGCGGCTTTCCCGAGACGCTGACCGCAACGCTGGAGGTGCCGCAAGGCTTTCACGGTGGCGCGCTCAGCCCCGAGGATGCGAGCGCGGCAGCCGCGCCGATCTCAGCGGGGGAGCTCGGCACCACCTTCCGCTTGCCGGACGGGTACAGCATGACCTGGGACCGGCCCGCGCCTTTGCAGGCAGGGCAGCCCGCCCGCTTTCGCTTTACACTGCTCGATGCCCAGGGCAGACCTGCGACCGATACCGTGCCGTACCTCGGCATGGCCGGGCACGCCGCCTTTGTGAAGACCGACTTCAGCGCGTTCGCGCATACGCACCCTGAAGGTTCGGCACCCATGCAGTCGGTTGAGGTCGCGAATGAGGGCGGTGGCGTGGGCGACATGGCAGCGATGAGTGCCTCGAACGCAAGCTCCGTGATTCCACCCACGGTGGAGTTTCCGTATGGCTTCCCGAGCTCCGGGCGCTATCGCATCTTTGTCCAGATGAAGCATGGCGCGACGGTAGAGACCGGAGTTTTTGACGCAGACGTGAAGTGAGCGATGACGTGAACGGCGCTCCCGAACGCCTACATCGTTGCGCCATGCAACAAGCTGCGGTTTCACACGCTGACCGCGCATGCTTTCGAAGCCTGCGCCGGGGAGGCCTGCCTTGGGTGCCAGGTGCTGACCATCGCGAAAGCAAGCAGCATCTCGGTGATGTCTCCGCCGTAGTACATCAACTCGGCTGCCCCGTGGCGCTGCAACACGGATGTGGCGACACGGAAGTGCCACCCCGCATAGAGCAGCTGCGAGAGCACCGAGTGGATCACGACGGCAGCACCCAACACTGCAAGGCGGACGGGAACCGATGGCCGGTGTGGTGCCGGGTCGGGTCCGGCGATAACCCAGGTGTACAGGCATCCCGCGGCGATGAAATGGAAATGCACGGCGTAGTGCAGCACGGGATGCTGCATCATCGCTGTGTAGAGAGCTGTGAAGTACAGCCCGGCCATGCCGCCCAGATCAAGCACCAACGCAACGACGGGGTGCGTGATGGCCTGCAGCACCGGGGTGCGCAGGGTTGCTGTAACGACCCGGCCATAGCGGGACGGGAGCGTTCGCAGCAAAAGCGTGACGGGTGCTGCCATGACGAGCCCGATGGGGGCGCCCATCGCCAGCAGCAGGTGCTGCAACATGTGCCGGCGGAAGTCGCCTTCCGCGTAGGGCAGCGCCCGTGGTGAAAGGCCCAGGATCAGCAGACCGCAGCCGGTCAGGAAGAGCGCGATTCGCCAGAGGCTCCAACCGCGAGGGCCGGCGTGTTGCCGGATGGCAAGCACGAGGTACGATGCACCGGCGGCAAGCGTAAGCAGAACCGGTACAAGCATGGAAGGAGCGTCGTGCATGATGCTTCCTCGCTACGCGACTGCTGAACCGGTCCCGAGCGGAACGGCGGTCCCGCGCTTCGCCATACCCCATCCAGCAAGGATGAAGAGCAGGCCCGAGGCGAGAAACGCCATGTCATACGCGAGTTGGTGAGGGCCGCCATGCACATGGTGCACGCCGAGTATCTGGTGATCGATGAGGCCTTCGACCAAGTTGAACCAGCCCCAGCCACACAGGATCCAGCACCAGAGCACGGCGGACTTCCACACTTGCCGGCGGGCGTGCGTCACGCGCGAGTAAAGCAGATAGAGGCCGAGCAGAACGGACAGCCAGGTGACCGTGTGGAAGAGGCCATCGCCGAGCGTGTTCATCTGCAGACCGGAAACCGTGTTCACCGGGTAGATGTCGCTGAACATGTGGTGCCACTGGAAGACCTGGTGCAGGAAGATGCCATCGAAGAATCCACCCAGGCCCACACCGAGGATGATGCCCGGAAGGGTGATCGGAAAAACGGCCTGGCGGGAGGTATCTGTCATGGGCATCTCCGCGGGGACTGTGGACAACTCATTTGCAGATGCCGGGCAGCTTGTATTGCGCGGGGCACCTGGGTACGGCCAATGCGCGGCCGGCTATCGCAGGTGCGGTGCGCCACTGCGGAAGGTCCCTGGCGGTGCCAAGCTCTTGCGAATGCCGGGCTCTTCCATGGAGCGCTTCGCTCCGCTTTGTATCGCAGAGTGATTGCTGATCAGGTAGTCAGCCGTGCGCGCAGCGAGTGATTGAATGGTGAGTCCCGGGTTTGCGGAGCCCTGCGTGGGCATGACGCTGCCGTCCATGATGAAGAGGTTTTCAACGTCCCAGGTGCGGCCGAACTTGTCGCAGACTGAGGCATCCGGTGTCTTGCCCATGCGCGCCGCGCCGACCAGATGGGCGTAACGCTGTTCCTGCACAACCTCGACCGCGCCGGCCGCGCGCATCACTTCCATGGTCTTGTTCTTACCGAATTCGATCAGGCGTTTGTCGTTCTCATGCAGGTTGAACATGACCTTGGCCACGGGCAGGCCGAAGCGGTCTTTCTCGTTCGCGCCGGTGGCGAGTTCGACGGTGTTGTCGTCCCACGGCAGGATCTCGCCCAACACGCCGAGTGCGGCCCAATGGTTGTAATCCATCATGCTGCGGCGCAGACCCCAGCCCCACTGGCCCTTGGCCGCCATCATCTGCTTGGCAAACGCGATGGGCAGCGGGCCTACGGTCTGAATTGCGAAGCCGCGCGCGAAGTTGCGGTTGGGGTCGGTTTCGTAGAACTCCTCGGTCAGCGCGTGCGCGGGGGGCGCCTTATACATACGGATGAGGTCTTCAAAACGGCCCAGAACCACGTTGCCGGCCTGCGCCATCAGGTATTTGCCGAGCGTGCCGCTGGAGTTGGCCAGGCCGCGCTCATGGCCCGGGCAGGCGGAGTTCAACAGCAGCCGCGGCGTTTCGATGGCGTAGCCGCTCACGATGACGACACGAGCGCGCTGGAAGTGCTGGCGGCCCTCTGCGTCGAAGTAGTGGACGCCGGTTGCGCGGCCGTTTTTGTCGAGTTCAATGCGCGAGACCATGCTGGTGTCGCGGATCTCCGCGCCGTGCTTCAGGGCGTCCGGAACGTGCGTGATCAGCGTCGAGGCCTTTGCGCCGACCTTGCACGCCTGGATGCAGAAACCGCGATAGATGCAGTGTGGCCGGTCACCGCGCGATGCGGACAGGATCGCCACCGGGCCGCCGGCCGATACGCCAATGCCAAGCTTGGTGCAGCCCTTGATGAGCACATCGCCCACACCGCCCATGGGGTGCGGAGCGTAGGGGTGGCCGTGCGGCTTGCCCCACGGATACCAGGCCGGACCGGCGACCGGCATTTCCATCTCGAGCAGCTCGTAGTAGGGCTCAATGTCTTCGTAGTCGATCGGCCAGTCGGCACCGACCCCATCGCGGGTGTAGACCTCAAAATCAGACGGGTGGAAGCGCGGCGTGAACGCGGCCCAGTGCACGCTGCCGCCGCCTACGCCCTTGCCGCTGTTGTTCGAGCCGAGCGCCAACGGGTCCTTGCCGCCGATGATGCGCAGGTCGTTCCAGTACAGGTTGTGCGAGCCTGCCTCGTCCGAGACCCAGTCGCGCTCGGTGTCCCAAAACGGTCCCGCTTCGAAGCCGACCACGTCAAAGCCGGCGCGGGCCAACCGCTGCAGCAGAACGCCACCGGCAGAGCCTACGCCGACGATCACGTAATCAACGACGTCTTCATCGCGGAAACGCCGACGCGGAATGCTGATCTGCTGCATGGGACCGAGCCGGTGCAGACCATCATGCGCAGGTTCTTCGAATGCACCACCGATGGGCGATTTGGAATGCGGCCAGTTCAATGCGTACCTGCCTGTCCAGCGGCTTCGCCAGCGCACTGCATGTTTGGGTTTCTCAATGCGTACCTGCCTGCCCAGCGGCTTCGCCAGCGCACTGCATGTTTGGGTTTCTCAATGCGTACCTGCCTGCCCAGCGGCTTCGCCAGCGCACTGCATGTTTGAGTTTCTCAATGCGTACCTGCCTGCCCAGCGGCTTCGCCAGCGCACTGCATGTTTGGGTTTCTCAATGCGTACCTGCCTGCCCGTGCGCGGAGCCTTTGTGGCCGCTCTCAGGGTCGGAGTAGTCGCTGATCGAGTCGGCGGGCGCCGCCCATTCATAGCGTTCTTCGTCGAACTCCCACGGCTCTGTCTCGCCGTTTTCAAGCCGCATGTAACCGCGCGGGTAGGCCGGGCCGCCGTAGCCGACCTCATCCCACGACCACGGGTGCGCGTAGTAGGCGCTGCACGTGTCACTGACCAGCAGCGTCCAGAAGCGGCTCACGTTCATCTGTGCCCACAACTGCTTCGCGCCCGCGGGCTCGCCCTCGCTCATCGACTTCAACAGCAGTTCCTGCGAGGTGACGGTGAGCGATGCGAAGGGCAGGCTATAGATTTCCTTCGCCATGGCCTCGATGGCGCGGACGGCCAGGCGGTACGCCTCCTGGTCGGACGGCATGTCTTCGTAGCGGTAGCCTTCCAACTTGTTGACCGCGAGCCGGTGATCGAGGACGGGCAAGAGCGGGATGCGCTGTGCGGGCAGACGATCGTCCTGCGGCAGGATGCGGTCGAGCACTGCCAGCATCGTTGGCGCTTCTTCCGGCGTAAAGAAACGGAGCGGCTTCGGCGGTTCCAGCCGTTCTGTAACCACCTTGCGCGTGGCCGCGTCCCAGTAGCGGTACTCGCGCATCACACGCCACTTCGGGTAGTAGCCGGGCTGCACGCGCTGCGGCAGTGCCTTGCCGGTGCGCGGATCGGTCAGTGGGCTCTTGTTTTCGCTCATCGCGTCCTCTCCCTGCGCACCAGGTACGCCATCATGCCCAGCATGCCCGCTGCGGCGAACAGCATCGGCGCAAAGATCGGCGGACCATACAGCGTGTTGTAGAGCGGCTTTTTGCGGCCGCCAGGCTTTTTCAGAATGCCGCGAACGTGGAAGTAGGTGCCGACCACGCCATCGATCATCGCGAGCACGCTTGCCGCCGGAAGCAAGGTGTTTGCCACACGCTCGCTCTTCAGCGCGCCCAACGCAGCACCGCTTAACAACGGCGTGAGCAGGATCGGCGACCACTGAATCTTGTATTGGAAATTGTTCTTGTAGTGCGAGTAGAAGCTTTCTGCGCCAACGCAGACCGTGTACGCCGCCACCACAACGCAGAAGTGTTTCTGAAACCGGCCCACGCGGATGTCGTCGCGCCAGTCGTCGCGGCCGGTCAGTTCCATGCCGAGCGCTTTTGCGTCCAGCAGCTTTGACCCGGCTGCGCTGTCTTCCTCGCGCTGCAGATAGCTCGCCAGCACGCCAAGGTAGGCACTGGTGCCGAAGAGCAGAGGAGCGAACAGCGGGGGGCCCATGACGATGTTGGTCATTGGCATGCGCCATCCGCCCGGCTTGCGCTTGATGCCGCGAATGTGAAAGCCGAAGCCCACCAGGCCGTCCACCAGCGTGATCCACGAGGTCCATCGCATCCATGTTTCGGCAGCGCGGCGGGAGAAGAACGCCGCAGCGCCGGCGACCGTTAGCACGCCGGACAAAATGACCGGCGTATACATGACCGGGTTTGAGTAGGAGCCGCGGTAGTGTTCGTAGCCAACTTCCAGCCCGCTTACCGCGCTGGTGGCCGCGACCATAAGCGACATGGAACGCTGGAACCGCCCCTGCCGCATGTGGTCGAGCGCGGTGCGCGCCAACCCGCCAAACGGCGGCGGCACGAATTTCACCAGTGCTTTTGGCGAGGTGTCCAGCTTCGCAAGAACGCTCACGCAGGCTCCCGCATGAGTGTGATCTGCGCCGCAACTGCTTCGGGAATCTGCGGCCCGACCTGGTGGACCGGATCTTCGCGCTCCAGGTCACCCGCGTCCCACACGATCGCCCGCACCCAGGCGCCGCCCGTGTTCACGATCAGGATGGGCAGCGCGGCAAAAAAACGGCGCTTGCCGTCAAGCAGAGCGTCGGGAATGTGGATGTCTTCGAGCAAGAGCTTCTTCGCTCCGAGCAGCAGCTTGTGCGCGTCGGACTCGGCATGCTTTTCGGGGTATCCGCCGGTCGAAAGTCCATCGATTCCCATGCCTTTTACGCCTCGGTCCAGCAGGTATTGGGCGCCGTCGCCGCTCATGTAGGGCCAGCAGGTCAGAAAGCGTTTCGTGTTGCGGCGGCGGTCTCCCCATCCGGTCTTGATCAGGATCATCGTGTTCGTTGTGATTGCGCTTTCATGCCTGCGCAGGTCATCCGCGCTGATGCCGTGCTCGTCAGGCAAACCCTGCAAGTCGATCGCGACGCACGGGCCGTAGAAGTGCGCCAGCGGCAGTTCGCTAATCGTGGGCAGCTCCGGCAGGTAGTGAAACGGCGCGTCCACGTGCGAGCCGCTGTGCGTGATGAACGTGCAGCGCTCGACCGTCGCTTCGCCTTCAGCGGCAAACTGCTGGTACTCGGTCGAGTTCGGCGGTTGCCCCGGAAACTGCGGGGCGCCGTTGTAGTGCGGCTGGCTCAGGTCGTAGATCATGACGCGTGCTGCGGCTCCGTGGCTTTCCTGTCTGATGCTTTCAAGGGGAGTTTGCTTCGCAAGTTACTGTAATTGCCCGAACGAATATCGCTTGCGATCTTAGATGTCGTCGCGAAACTGCTCCGCATCCTGCCGCTTGAAGTCGAGCCCGAGGCCGGGCCTCGTCAGGTCGGGCGACATTGCACCGTTCACCGGCTCGCGAAAACCGTCGAAGAGCATGCGCTCGATGCGGGCGTGGTCGTGGAAGTACTCCACGTGCCGCAGTGGACGCGACGCGCACGCCAGGTGCAGGTGCAGGCTGGGAGCGCAATGCGCGGAGAAAGGGAGCGGGTGCGCCTCGGCCATGGCAGAGGCGGCCATGAAACCGGTCACGCCGCCGCAGCGCGTCGCGTCGGCCTGCAGCACATCGACAGCCTCGGCATCCAGCATGTTGCGCAGGTACATGTCCGTCCAGCCGTACTCACCGGCCGCAATCTCCAGGCCGTCAGGACCGTTGTCACGCAGCAGTTTCATGCCGCGGAGGTCGTCGGAGCTGACCGGCTCTTCAAACCACGTCACGCCGTACTCATGCCGGAAGCGGTGCGCGAAGTCGAGCGCCTGCTTGCGAGCGTAGGCGCCGTTTGCGTCGACGAACAGCTCGGTCTTGTCGCCAATCGCCTTGCGTGCCACGGAGACGCGCCGCAGGTCGTCATTGGAGTCCGTGCCGACCTTCATCTTCATGCGCGGGATGCCCTGCTCGACCCAGCCCGCGAACTGCGCGGTGAGCTGCGCGTCGTTGTACGCCGTAAAGCCGCCCGAGCCGTACACCGGGGCGCTGCCATGCGCCTGGCCGAGAAGCGCGACCAGAGGCTTGCCGAGCAGCCTGGCTTTCAAGTCCCATACGGCGACGTCGACGGCAGAAAGCGCGGTTGCGCCGATGCCTTCGCGCCCGTAGTTCCGCTGCGACACACGCATTCTGTGGAACAGGTCTGCACTCTGCCACACGTCGCTGCCGACAGCAATCTTGTCGATCAGGTCGCGGCACAACGGGGCGGTGACTGGATGGCTGTAGGTGTAGCCGAGCCCGGTGGCACCCTCAGCCTGCAGCTCCACGACGATCAGCGTCGTGGAATGCCAGCCAAAGGTGCCGTCGGCCTCGGGCGCGTCCGTTGGAATGGCGTACGACGTCGCGGTGCCGCGATCGATTTTCATTGCCTTCGCCGCCCAGGGCTGAAGCCCTACGTTAGTGCAGAAGTAAGGGGCCCTGATGGCCCCTGACTTCTCCTGACTCGCTGAACTTAGATGATCTGCCGCACGGTGTCGCTCGCCGCGGTCAGCGCAATCTTGATGCGGTTCGGTTCACCCTTTGCCAGCGCCTCGCTGAACTTCACGGCCTGCTTCGGCGTGATCTTTGGCGGCAGCATTGCGGTTAACGGGTCCACAACGCACTCGATAATCACCGGCCCATCGATCGCCAGCGCCTCATCGAACCTGGCGCCCGCGGTCTTCTGCTGATCGATGCGCACGCCCTTGGCGCCAATCGACTCCGCGAACTTGACGAAGTCAATTGGGAACAGGTCGCACTGGTATTCGGGATTGCCCTCAAACACCATCTGCTCCCACTTGATCTGGCCCAGCGTGTTGTTCTTGATGATTACGAACTTAATCGGCAGCTTGTACGCGACCGCGGTGATGAACTCGCCCATGAGCATGGTGAATCCGCCGTCGCCGACGACCGCGATGACCTGCCGGTCGGGGAAGGCCACCTGCGCCGCAATAGCATACGGCATGCCGCCAGCCATGGTCGCCAGGTTGCCGCTGCAGGAGTGCATCTGGCCTTTTTTGGCCTTCATGTAGCGCGCCCACACGGTGGTGTTCGTGCCAGAATCCGAAACAATGATCGCGTTCTCTTTGGTGCGCTTGCTCAGCTCGTGCCCGACGACCTGCGGCTTCATGGGCGAAGCGGAGTTCGTGCCTTCCTTCTCAATGGTGTGGTTCCAATCATCCATGTCGCGCTGCGCACGCTCCAGGAACCGGCGGTTACTGTTACGCTTCAGCATCGGCAACAGCTCACGCAGGCTCTTCTTTGAATCGCCGACCAGGCCGCTGTCGACCGGGAAGCGCAAACCGATACGCTGCGCGTTGGAATCGATCTGCACGCACTTCACGCCGCCCGGCTTGGGCAGGTACTCCATGTATGGATAGCTGGTGCCGACCATCAACAGGGTGTCGCAGTTTTCGATCACGTCCTGCGAAGGCGCGGTGCCCAGCAGACCGATGCCGCCGGTAGTGTATGGCGAGTCATCCGGCACCGCGGCTTTACCAAGCAGCGCCTTCACAATGGGTGCGCCAAGCAGCTCCGCGACCTGCAACAGTTCGTCGGTTGCATGCAATGCACCCGCACCGGCCAGGATCGCGATCTTTTTACCGTTATTCAAAATCTGCGCGGCCTGCGCCAGATTGCCCATGACGGGAAGATTGCCGGTGATCGCCATGACGCTGTTGGTGTGGTGCGCCACGTTGCGGTCGGAGCGCCCCTTATCGCTAAGATCCTGCAATTGAATATCGATAGGAATCGTGATGTGGGCGACGCCGCGCATCATCAGCGCGGTCCGGATCGCGAGATCGGCGGTCGGCTCCATGTGCGTGGGGCTCATGATGCGCTCGTTGTAGCAACACGCGTCGATGAACAACTTGTCGAGCTGGACATCCTGCTGGCCGAACGATCCAGTCACGTCAGTAAACTGCATGCCGGTAATGGCCAGCACGGGCTGCTGATCCATCTTTGCGTCGTACAGTCCGTTCAGCAGATGGATGCCGCCCGGTCCGCTGGTCGACAGGCAAACGCCCAGCTTGCCCGTGAACTTGGCATAGGCACAGGCCATGAATGCGGCCGATTCCTCATGCCGGACATGGATGAAGCGGATCTTGTCCTGCGCCTTGCGGAGCGCCTCCATGACACCGTTAATGCCGTCGCCCGGCAGGCCAAAGATCGTGTCCACACCCCACGCAACAAGCCGTTCCACCAAAACATCTGAAGAAGTCACCGTACTCTCCTGTCATCGGCTCTGATGGCGCATTCGGCTGGCCCGTTATCCCATGCGGCAAGATGACGCGGAGTAACGATCAAGTTTGCGTCGGCATATCGGGCGCCGGCGCACTGTTCGCGCACCACCTACCGCGCCGGTACGGGCGCCACCGCCTGGCTGCAAATCCCGTTGGCGCTGCACGCGCGCACGCCAAAGAAGACGTTGTCCTTCGACACGGGCAGGCGCGTCGACGTATCGCCCTTTGTGCCCGGGTACTGTGCCGCATCGGCCGCGTACTGCCAGTCGTTCACGGCGGTTTCACGCCAGACGATCTGGTAATGCACCGGTCCGCTTGCAGGGCTCGCCGGCGGCTCCCACGTCAGGATCGTGTCGTTGTCCAGGTTTGACGTGATGACCTTTACGTTCTGCGGCGTGCCCGGCGACATGGCCAGCGTGCCCAGCGTCGCCATGTTCAAGCGCGCTACCTGGGCGATGTAGTTGAAGTCGTCGAACTGGATCAGGTCGCCTTACTGCACGCCATTCTCTTCGCGCACGTTTTGGTGCTGGTGGTTGAAGTTCTCGCGCCACTCGGTAAAGCGGATCGCCGGAAAACCCTGGTCGCTGAAGCTCTTGTGATCGCCGCCACGCAGGAAGCGGTCGAGCCGCAGTTCCATGACGGAGCGCAACGGCAGCGGTTTCGCTTCGGCCAGATACGCGCGGTCCACGTCCAGCACCTCGCGCGCCAACTGCCGCGACGGCGTTTCGCTTTCGCCGCCCACGGCAAACGCGGCCCGGATCTGCTCGATCGGAGCGGTCGGCAGAATGCCCTGCGAGAAGACGCGGACGCGCGTCTTCGACTGCAGCGTGTCGCCCGGCGTGGTGTCGCCGCCGACAATGTCATTGTTCAGCACGCCCTCAAGCTGCCAGCCCTCGCTCCTGGCCAGCTTCGCCAGGTGTGCGGAGCCGTACAGGCCCTGCTCTTCACCCGCGACACACACAAACACCAGCGTCGCCGGAAACCTGTGCTGCGAGCCGTACCGTGCGGAAAAGACGCGCGCTGATTCCATGCTGACGGCGGAGCCGCTGGAGTCGTCGTTCGCCCCCGGCGCAAAGTCGTGCGCGTTCATCACGTCGTTGACCCGCGTGTCGTAGTGGCCGGTCACCAGGTACATGCGCTTGGACGCCGCCGGATCGGTGCCCCGCAGGATCGCGTAGACGTTGCGCAGCGGTGTGGGTTTGGCAATGCGCGACCTGCCTCCGCCATAACCCTGCCCCGGCTGCTCCACAAAGTCATCGACCTTCACTTCCAGGCAGCCGCCACACGCCTTGCTGTACTCCTCAAACTGCCCACGGATCCAGTCGGCCGCGGCGAGTATGCCCGTTCCGGGCTTCAAGTCCGTTTCGGTCGACGAGACGGTGGAGCGGTTGTTAAAGGCGACCAGGTGCTCGATGTTCTGCCGGATGCGGTCCGGTGACACGTCACGCAGCGCCGCCTGCAACTGCGCATCCGCAGGCGACACGGGCAACGGCTTTCCCGCTCGCGCATAGTCCGGCTGGTCTGATGCCGCGGCGGCTTTCGGGTGCTTTTGCGCACGTGCGCCGCCGCCAGCAACGGCGAGCGCGACCAGGCAAAGCGTCGCAAACCGCTTCGCAGAAGACGGGAAAGACGGCACCGCGGCCAGGGAGCGCAGGAAACGAGCAGATTGCATAGGTGTGACGATAGACGATGCACCGCCGCAAAAAGTCGAATGCCTCATCGGGGGCTGAAGACGTTACCTGCTGCTGTGCGGCGGCAACGGCCGTGCCGGAACACCCTGCGCCGTCATTACCACCGGTTCGATGTTGCCGGCAGCGTCAAAGCGCATGCGATCAATGGCCAGCACACGCTGGTTCGCTCCCGTTGTATCCAGCGGATGGCGGTGGTACACGATGTAGTACTCGTCCGTGCCCGGAATCTGCAGGACGGAATGGTGTCCGGGCCCGTTCGCCACCTTCGGATCGGTGCTCAGAATCTTGCCCGCGCGCACAAACGGACCGGTGGGGCTGCTGCTCTTTGCGTAGGCGACGCCGTAGCTGGAGTTGCCCCAATCGCCCTCGGACCACATGAAATAGTACACGCCGTTTCGCTTCAGCACGAACGGGCCTTCCGTGTAGTGCGCCGGTGTGATCTCGCGGAAGAGCGTCCCGTCCTGCATGGGAACGACGTGCAACAGGTCGCTGGACAACCGCGCCACGTTGCAGTGACCCTGGCCACCGTAGTACAGGTACGCGGAACCATCGTCGTCCTGGAAGACCATGGGATCGATCGGTTGCGCGCCGTTCTGGAAGTTGCCGATCAGCGGCTTGCCCAGTGCACCCACAAAGGGGCCGCCGGGCTTGTCGCTGACCGCAACGCCGATGCCGCCCGGAAACGTGTCGGTCTTCTGAATGTCATTCGCCGCGAAGAACAGGTAGTACTTGCCATTGCGAAAGACCGCGCTGGGCGCCCACATCGCATACGCCGCCCACGGCACGTTCTTCGCATCCAGCACGTCTTTATGCCTGGTCCAGTGCACCAGGTCAGGCGATGAAAATGCATCCAGCGACGTGTGCAAGAGGTACACCGGATGGATCACATGACCGTCACGCAGCTTCTGCTGCGCAGGGTTGAATGCGCTTGCCGGCCGCGGTGCCGTACCCGGGTCCGACGATGTGGGGTAAATCCAGTACTGCCCTGCAAAGACGTGTGCCTCCGGATCGGCATACCAGCCCTCTTGCCGCAGCTCCACGTTGCTCTGTGCCCGGCTCTGTGCCGCCCAGCCCATCGCGCACACCACCCATACCGCTGCCCAACGCAGCCACCCTGCTACTTGCATCCGCACGCCCCTGCTTCCGCTTCATCGCAACACAGGCATTGTAAGCAGTGCCGATGAGCTCTGATGTTGTGGAGCGCAACACGTGTTTCAGCCCCGCCGCAATCACGTGCCCGATCACATGGAAGCAGCAAGGAACTGATTTGCTATCAGGAAAGAAAGCCGCAAGTATTGTCTTTCGCAACTGTCTACCCTCGTAACATCGCCGCCGCCGTCCACAGCAGCGGCGCCTGCCCGTGAAAGTCGCCGGTGCGGCGTTTGCGCAGCAGGTAGTACTCCAGGCTGTTCAGCTTGTTGGTGCCCTCGCACACACAGGTCACGTTGCTGTTCTGGTCCACAAAGCCGACCAGGCCCATCCAGGCCGCGCGTGCCGCCGGCGCGTACGTCGCCTGGTCCAGCCAGCCATGCTTCACACCCGTGACCATGGCAAAGCTGAACATGCCGGTGCCGCTTGTCTCCGGCCAGGCCTCGTCGTGATCGATCAGCTGCCGCCACATGCCGTCCTTGCCCTGGTAGCGCAGCAGCGACCCCAGCATGGTGCGGTAGCCCTGCAGGATGCGTGCGTGCCTGGGGTGCGACGCCGGCAGATCGCGCAGCAGTTCCGCCATGCCCACGGCGAACCAGCCGTTGCCGCGGCCCCAGAAGAACGGTACATCGGGCGCATGAAAGAAGAGTCCGTTCGGCTGCTGCAGCTTGTCCAGGTACGCCGCAGCTTCCAATGCCGCGCGGTCCAGGTATTTCGTGTCCTTTGTCGCGCGGTAAGCCTGCACCTGCACGATGGTGATCATGTACATGTCATCGACCCAGAAGCGAGTCTCACCGGTAAGCCCCTGCGCATCCGGTTTCTGCCACTGCTTGTCCGCGTACTGCAGGCCCAGGTCCAGGTAGCGCTTGTCCTGCGTCAGAATGTAGAGCTCCAGCGGCAGCGCTCCGAACATGCTGAAATCCACGTGCTCGCCCTGTGGTGGCAAGAGCGGGGCCTCGCTGCCGAGCAGTGGATCGAAGCGCGCACGCAGCTTGTCGAGGAGCTCCTGATCCTTGGTGACGCGCGCGAACTCAAGCGCGCCGTACCACGCGCACACCTCGGGATACACGATGCGGTCGGCGTGGTAGTGCGCGCTGGGCACAAAGTGTTCCGCCACGGCCTTGCCCGCCTCCTGCGGTGTGTAGCCCTTGGGAAAGTGCTGCAGGCTGCTGCGATCGGCAGCGGACATCGGCTCCGGCGCTGCCATGTTCTCGTGCGGCGCGGTCGTGGTCTGCCCGGCCTGCGCGCGCAGGCCCGGCGTGGCGAATGCGGCGGCAGCGGAGCCAACCAGCATGTGCGAAAGCGATCGGCGAGTCAGGTTCACGTACGGCTTTCTCCTGGGGACAAGGCTTGGAAGAGCAGTTGCGAGTTACGAATTGCGAGTGATGAGTTGTCGGTGGTGAGTTGCCAGTGACGAGCGTTCGAAACACCACTCGAAAATTCATCCACACGACTCACAACTCCCATGAGAACGCGAGCACCTGTTTTACGCCGAGAACAATACCATATGGGAAACAGGGCTGGCGACGGCTCCGGCACCTTATTCCACGGCGTCGCCCCTTGCCACTGTCACGGCATTTTCATCGCTCCCTCACGGGCCCGACATAGAAGCCGCCCATGCTGGTTGCATGAGGCCTCTCTCTTCTTCTTTCCCGGCGCGGAGCTATACCGCGCGCGGCCTGCGGCTCACGATTACCGCAGCAGCCGCTTCGCTGGCGCTTGCCGCCACCCTGTGCAGCCCCATCGGCGTGTCAGCGCAAACCACCACCGCCCGCCTGACCGGCACGGTTAACGACCCCAGCGGCGCCGTTGTGGCGCACGCCACGGTCTCCATCACGAACCGCGCCACCGGCCAGGTGCGCACGGTTGAGACCAACGACCAGGGCCTCTTTATCGCCGTTTCGCTGCCGCCGGCCGTGTATGACATCGCCGTCACGGCCAACGGCTTCTCCGGCACGCAGCAAAAAAATCTGACCCTCGCCGTCGGCCAGGAGCTGACCGAGAACTACACGCTGCCCCTGGCGGGCGCGGAAACCAGCGTGACGGTCGACGCCGGCTCGACCGTCGACTTCGACACCTCCTCTGCCAAGATCGGCGCCAACGTCCCCACCCGCGAAATTCAGCAGTTGCCGATCAACGGCCGCCAGATCTCGCAGCTCTACCTGCTCGTTCCCGGCGCCACCAACTCCGGCTCCGGCACCTTTGACAACATCCATTTCTCCGGCCGCTCCGTCGAGCAGAACATCATCCGTCTGGACGGCATCGACGCTGGCTCCATCATCGATACCAGCCCCGGCAACCTGAACGGCGAGCTCACCTCCATCTTCCGCCTGCAGCAATCGCTGGAAGCCGTGCAGGAGTTCCGCGTCGACAGTTCCAGCTATCCCGCGGAGCTTGGCACCGGCACCGGCGGCCAGATCAGCTTTGTGACCAAGTCGGGAACCAACCAGCTGCACGGCTCGGCTTTTGATTACCTCCGCAACGATTTTTTCGACGCCCGCAACTACTTCAACCGGCGCAACACGCTGAACAACAGCCCCAAGTTCCGCCTGAACCAGTTCGGCGGCTCCGTCGGCGGCCCCATACTTAAAGACAAGCTTTTCTTTTTCGCCACGTATGAGGGTTTGCGCCAGACCTTTGTGCAGGCCTACAACCAGTTGACGCTGAGCGCCGCGGACCGCGCCACCATCGCGTCGACCACCCCGGCACTCACGCCGCTGCTTTCCGCGTTTCCCATCGCAAACAACACGGTCAACGGCACGCAGAACCAGGTCATCACCATCGGCCAGAACACGGTGAATGAGAACTTCGGCGACATCCGCTTCGATTACAAGATCAACGACAAGTTCAGCATGTACGCGCGCTACAACCGCGATCAGGGCGTGGCGTCGCAGGTGCAGGACGCCTCGCTCAGCCGCTTCGGCCAGGTTGCGGTTCCACAAAACGGCACGCTGGTGCTCAACCAGATCCTTTCGCCCAGGACCTTCAATGAATCCAAATTCGGGTTCAACGGCATCAAGGAGCGCGTGCAGGGCATTGCCGGCCCAAGCGGCAACGTCGACCTGAGCCGCACCCGTATCGCGATCGCCGGTCTGACCAACGTGGGTTCCCTGATCTCGCTGTCCTCTTCGTTTAATGGCGTGGGCGCTCCCTATACCGGGCAGGAGTACAGCTTCATCGATAACTTCTCGCGGATCGCCGGCAACCACAACCTGAAGTTCGGTGTGGAGGTCCGGCCGCGCTCGCTGTACAACGACCAGATCGGCGGCACCACCTACACCTATAACTCCGTCAGCGACTTCGCGCGCAACGTGCCGGCGATCATCCAGTTCTACGGCAACCTGAGCGACCCGAGCCCATTCACCGGCCTCAGCGGCAACGCGCAGGTCAAGCAGACCTATTACATCGGCTACGCGCAGGACGAGTGGAAGATCAAGCCGAACCTGACGCTCAGCCTGGGCCTGCGGTACGAGTACTACTCGGCGCTGCACGAAAACCGCAACAAGGATGTCTTTTTCAACATTCCCACCGGCAACATCATTCCCAAATACACAGGGGACTGGTTCCACTCCAACCAGAATAACTTCGGCCCGCGCATCGCCCTGGTCTACGCTCCGGCCAGCATGAATAACAAGACGGTGCTTCGCGCAGGCATCGGCACCTACTACGGACCCGGCCAAACGGAAGACCAGATTCAGCCCGAAGCGAACGACCGCGTAACCCGCACCTTTAACAACACGGGTGGCGTGGCCTCCAGCGGCAAGGTCTATCCGATCAACCCGGCGATGGATGTTTACGCCAACTACGACATCAACAGCCCGACCCTTGGCTACCAGCCGCGCGCGTACGCGCCGACTTACAAGGTGCCGGAGCGTGTTACCACCTACACTGCATCGATTCAGCAGGAACTGCCCGGACACATGCAGTTGCTGGCGGGTTATGTAGGATCGTCCAACCGCAACCTGTTCCTGCGGTCCATCACCAACCTGATCACGAATGTGACCACCAATCCAACAACCGGCGCGGGCACCGCGATCCGCCAGTTCGGCAACCGTTTCGCGGAGATCGACTACAAGACCTCCGGCGGCACCGACCAGTACCACTCGCTTCAGACCTCGCTGCAGCGCCGCTTTGGGAATGGTCTGTCGCTGGGTGCGCAATACACCTGGGCTCACGAGCTTGGCACCTCCTCGGGTTCCAACGAGGCAAATACGTCGCAGGAGCCGCTGCAGGTCTACGGCGCCAAGCCGGAATACGGCCGCGGCACCTTTGACATCCGCCACTCGCTCAACTTCACCACGCTGGTTGCCCTACCCTTTGGCAAGGGTCAGCGGTTCGATCTGGGCAACGCGCTGGATACGGTTGCGGGCGGATGGCAGCTTGGCGGCATCGTGAACTTCCGCTCGGGCGTGCCGATCGATGTCCTGATCACCCGCCCCGACGTGGCTTACCTGGGTGTGAGCGGAGCGGTCGCCGGCCGCACGCTTTCCGCACCAGTCACCGCCCCCGGTTGCGCTGTGAATGTGAACGGCGCGGTGTACGCCAACGTATGCACCGTTGCCGTTCAGAACGTGCCCGGCGGCGGCAACTCGCGTAATATCCGCCGCCCGAATCGTGTTCCGGGCGTCAACCCTTACCTGAAGCAGGGTTTGAACTTCCTCAACCCGGCCGCGTTCAGCATCCCGGCGGCAGGCACGTTCGGCAACTCACGCCGCAACGACCTGTCCGGCCCGAACCTGGCCCAGTTGGACCTGACGCTGCAAAAGGACTTCGCCTTCACGGAGAGGACCCGGCTGAAGTTCACTTCGGAAATCTTTAACGTGCTGAACCACGCCAACTTCGCGAACCCCGGTACGGTGCGCCTGTCGCAGGGCCTGCCGACCGGCACCGCGACCGCGGGAACCATCCAGCCGGGAACGGCTTTCGCTCCCGGCACCACGGGCAACGGCAGCTTCGGCGTGCTCAGCAGCACGGTCACCAACCAGGTTGGCATTGGCGGCGCGCGCCAGATTCAACTCTCGCTTCGGCTGCTGTTCTAACCGCGTTCACTCTTCCTCAGGGCAGCAGCTACGGCTGCTGCCCTTTTTGTTTCGCCACCCGGACCTGCCATGAAGCCGCCGGTCTTAACGCCGCTATTCATCCCGGAACGGAACGAAGCACCTGCCTGGAGAAACGCTTTGACGCAAATTTGGAACTGATCAGCTACGGTGTTGGAAACTCCGCCACCTCTGGCGTTGTCCGTGGCTTCGTCTGCGTCGGTCCGCCCGCGTCGTCCACAACATTTTCGATCGCACCCAGGGTGTCCAGCGCGGTCGTCATCATGTGGTGCAGTTGCACCTCCGGCGAACGCGGGACCTCAATCGCGCGCGAAAGCACCACGTCCGGATGCCGGAAGACGCTGTACACGCCCAGCCCCCACGCCTGATGCGAGGCCGCGGTGACCTTGTACGACGCCCAGCCGTTTGCACCGTTCGGATCCGTCCACGCTGCCTGCGTCGGCGGGTCATACGGAATCTCGGATTGGTAGAAGTACGTGCGCCCGGCGTTGCCGCTCCACAGCACCTGGTACTGCTGGTGGTGTTCCACAAACAGCCCATACGCGGTCACGCGATCGCCACGCACAATCAACCCGTTGTCGCTGGTGTTGCTGGTCCAGCCGACGCCAGCGCCGTGGTCGGCGCGCCAGATCCAGATGTCGTCGATCAGCGTGTCGTCGCTGTTGACTACCAGGCACGCCTTCACCTTGCCAACTGCCGCGCCACCCACGCGAAAGAACACATCAAACAGCGCGATCGGGTCCGTTGCGTGCGACCGGTGCACGCCTGGCTTACCAATCTCCAGCAGCGCCGGCGACTCCTGCTCACCCGCGTCGAACAGAACGCCGGACACGCTCACGCCGTCTACGTCGTCCACCTGCACTGCTGCCGTGCCGTGCACCGGCTTCAGCGTGGCGAAGCCAAGCCCCATGATCACCGTGCGTGGCCGCGACACATGCAACGGCGCGTCCAGTTCATACGTTCCCGGTGTCAGCAGCAGATGCTTGCCACGCTGGAGCGCCGCGTTCATCGTTGCAGCCGAATCGCGCCCGGGTTGTGTCACGTAGAAGTCGCGCAGCGGAAGACTACGCCCGCTCGCCGCGTCGTCCGCCCAGCTCACTCCGCGCGTATCGTGTCGCAGCGCCGGCACGCGCACGCTCCACGCGACGCGCCCATCCCACTGCAGAAACGGCTTTTCCCGCAAGACCGGCACGGTCGTCACGCGCGTATACGGCGGCTTCGGCCACTCGCCCGCGGGCGGATGGTTTACCCCCACGAAGACCATGTTCCAGCTTGCGCCCGTCCAGCTGCGCCACTCCGCATTGCGCGAGATCCACTGCTGCTGCGACCCCGAATCGACGTTGCCATCCACGCGCGTGTCCGACATCCAGCCGCCGCTTGCCCACCCATGCTTCTGGTGCAGAACCATGTCGCCCAGCACGTGCATGCGCCGGAACGAGACGGCCTGCGACACCGCCCACTGCAGGGTGCCGTTCGTATCGCCGTGGGTGGGCGTGACGCTGAAGTTCTCCGCCGCGCGCCAGAACGTCGTCGTCGCGTTGTTGTTCTTGAGCGCCGCATCCGCGTGGACATCGCCAACGATGTGCGTGCTGTCCGGCATCCGCCCCAGCCCAAGCACCTCTGTGTAGAAGCCGACCGGCACGTTCACGTGATACTCGCCCGGCGCGAAGAGAAACGCGTAGCGCCCGTTGCCGAACTCCGCATGCTCCTGCCCGGCGTACACGCGATTAATCGCCGCCTGCGTCGCGCTGTCCTGCCCCGGCGTGAACACCAACACATTCGGCCCAAACGGCTGCTGCAGCAC
Source organism: Terriglobus sp. (assembly GCF_965201105.1). GTDB lineage: Bacteria > Acidobacteriota > Terriglobia > Terriglobales > Acidobacteriaceae > Terriglobus. The sequence goes on along the minus strand of NZ_OZ241741.1, from coordinate 3,941,317 downwards.
CTGCGCCTGCGTTATCGGAGCAGCCATGCACACCAACATGCCTAGGATGACCCGCCGCAGAACTTCGCGGCGGGTAGCACAACTCATCATGCGTCGTCTGTTCAATCTCTACCCCTTCAACGACGGAAACGCCGTCACCCGCAACCGTGCGCTGCCGTAGGGCAGCAAATCGATGGTCTGCAGCAAAGCCACACCCTTACCCGGCATGACCGGCGGCGGTGCCGCGACGCCATCCTCCGCTCGCCATCGATCCAGCAGCGTCGCGGGCGCATGCAGCGTCACAGTCTTGCTCTCAAGCGCGAACGGCACTGCCCCGATCTCGCCCTCGGTCACCGCAATCTCCGCCGCACTCTGCTCATTCACCGCCAGGGCATAATTCCAGCCCCGATCCGGAAACACCTGCCAGTGCGCCGTCATGCCGCGGTCGCGCAGCTTGACCCAGTGCTCGCCCGGGCTGTAGCCGAACACCAGCGGTCCACGCTCCACCGCGACCGACTGGTTGAACCAGCGGGATATGCGCGGCTGCATCGGCAACCGCAACTTCACGCGGTCGCCGCCCCGCCACTCACGATCGATCACGGCGAAACTACCAGCCTTCACCGCCCCCGCGAATGGCTTTCCATTCACCATGACCTGCGCCCCAGCCGCCCACTGCGGCACGCGCACGTGCAGCGGAAACCGCACCGGCCGTTCCGGCGCGACCGTCATCGTCACGCCTTCGCGGAAGGGATACTCCGTCTGTTCGTCCACGCGAACCTTCACACCCCGCACCGTCGTGTTCACGGTGCACGGCCCGTATGCGACCGCGGCAAGCCCATCCTGCGCCGAACGCATCCACAGGCTCGCCACAAACTTCGGCCAGCCCTGGTGATAGTTCGCGGTACAGCATCCAAAATTCGGCTCCAGCCCAAACAGGTTCGACTCCGGCCCGTTCGTCGCCCACGGCTTCGAGTTCAAGCTGCACTGCACCTGGTTCGGCTGCTGGTCGTACTGGTGCGCCCACATGTCCGCCGTGATCGTGCCGGGCAGGGCGTTGTACGCGATCTTCTCCAGCCGGTCCGCGATCGCCGCGTCGCCAAACATCGCCAGCGCGATCTCCAGCGAGAACATTGTCTCCACCACCGTGCACAGCTCCGATCCCTGGCTCGGGTTGCGCCCGGCCAGGTGCTCATCGCAGCTGAACATGCCGTTCGGCAGGCCGTGGTACTCATCCAGCGCGCCGATCTGCCGGTAAAAGCCCGCCCGGCTCGCCGCCGCATCGCCCATGCGCGCTTCCACCGCAGCCGTCTTCAGGCCCATGCCGTTGTTCACGCCATGGCTCTGGTACCCGTGCGCGTTGTTCGCGCCGCCCACTCCCTCCAGAATCGCTTTCTTATCGACCTTCTGCTTGAACGGAAAGTCCGCAAAGCTGCCGACCCAATCGAAGCCCTGCTGCTTCAGCAGAGCGACCATTTCCAGCAGCTTCGGATCGCCGGTCCGGCCATGCAACCACTGCACCACATACGCCTCGTCCTGCCAGCGGAACTTGCCCCAGTCGTGCAGCGGCTTTGCCGGCATCGCGGCAAGCTGGTAATGAAAGTACCGGGTCAGCAGCGGAAGCACGCGCGCATCCTCGGTCGCCTCAAAATGCTGCTGCAACACCTTGACCATGACCATGCGCGGCCACCAGTCGTCGTTGCTCTCCGGGCCGATCTGCCCATCTGCCCGCTGATGCGTCAACGTCCAGTCCACAAAGCGGGTCGCCAGCGTCTTCAGCCGCGCGTCGTCCAGCAGCACGGCCATCGGCAGCAGGCCATCCAGGTAGTACGGCCCGCGCTCCCAGCTCTCGCCCGCACCGCCCAGCCATCCACTGTTCGGGCCCACATCCGGCCAAAACTCATACAGGTGCCCCGTCATGCCGTCGGCTTGAATACGCAACTGCCGCTGCAACCACCCCGCGGGCCGCACCTCTCCCAGCGGCAGCGGCGTAAACGCCTGCGGGGCCAGCGCCGTGCTCACTGCTTTCGGGGTTGACGAAGCGCCCGCCAGCGGCGTCCGCTGCAACGCCGCGGCGGCCATCGACCCCGCACTCCACTGCAGCACCCGCCGACGCGTCGGTCCTGAACTCACTGCCCACCTCCTGCAGCGCTGTTGACGCAGCCCAGCCAGTCTAGAAGAGCCGGCAATCGAATGTATCGCTGCCGCCCATCGCGGCATTCAGCGCCGCCGCAAACGCGGGGACACCTCCGACTTCAACCCGTCGCATCCTCGACCCGATTACACTCATCTGTAACGTAGTTTTGCGCCCGCGATGCACTTCCACGGTGGAAGGCGTCAGCCTCCGGCGCTTCAGGAGTGGCCCGTGCCCATCCAAAACGAGACCTCACCTCTCGTCGTTTTGAACCTTCCCGATCCGGCCCCCGCCACCGGCCCAATCCAAACCTGTTCCGCCGGCCTTGCCGACGGTCCCTGGCTGCACGATGCCGAGCCTGGCTATGGTCCCGGAGCCTCCATCGCCGACCCGCTGCCCGCCGCCGCGCCGCGCCAGGGTCTGATTCCGCTCGAATACCGCCGTGCCTCGCCCGCCGAGCTCGACCTCCGCATCCGCGCCGCCCGCCACGCCCTCGGCGACCGCGTCGTCCTGCTCGGCCACTTCTACCAGCGCGACGAGATCGTGCAGTACGCCGACTTTGTGGGTGACAGCTTCCAGCTCGCTCAGGCTGCCCGGACCAAACCCAACGCCGAAGCGATCGTCTTCTGCGGCGTGCACTTCATGGCCGAAACCGCAGACATCCTCGCCCGCCCCGAGCAGGCCGTCATCCTGCCCAACCTCGCCGCCGGCTGCTCCATGGCCGACATGGCCGATATCGACACGGTGCAGGACTGCTGGGAAGAACTGACCGCCCTTTACGGCGACCGCAACACTGCGGCAGCGGCAAACAGTGCTACAGCAATCACAACGAACGACCCTTCCACCGACTTGTCATTTCTACCGAAGGACGCACCGCTTCACCGTGCGTCCGCAGCGGAGAAACCCGCATCTTCTTCGGACCCGGCAGACGTGTCGAACATAAGCCGCGTCCCCGTCCTCCCCGTCACCTACATGAACTCCGCCGCCAACCTCAAGGCATTCTGCGGCGAAAACGGTGGCGTGGTCTGCACCTCGTCGAACGCCGACCGCGTTCTCCGCTGGGCCTTCGAACGCGGCGAGCGCGTCCTGTTCTTCCCCGACCAGCACCTAGGCCGCAACACCGGGGTCGCCATGGGCATACCGCTCGACGAGATGGTCGTGTGGCACCCCGACCAGCCGCTTGGCGGCAACACGCCCGAGCAGCTTCAGCGCGCGAAGATCATCCTGTGGCACGGCTTCTGCTCGGTGCACAAGCGATTTACGGTCGACCAGATCGGCATGGCACGCCAGCGTCATCCCGGAGTCCGCGTCATCGTGCACCCCGAATGCACCATGGAAGTCGTGAACGCCGCCGACGAGGCCGGCTCCACTGACTACATCCGCAAAGCCGTGCAGGCCGCGACCGAGCCCACCACCTTCGCCATCGGCACAGAGATCAACCTCGTCCAGCGCCTCGCGAAGGAGCATCCGCAGCACACCATCTTCTGCCTCGACTCCATCGTCTGCCCCTGCTCGACCATGTACCGCATCCACCCAAGTTATCTCGCCTGGGTGCTCGAAAGTCTGGAGCGCGGCGAAGTCCTGAACCGGATTACCGTTCCCGAACAGATTGCCGCACCTGCACGCATCGCCCTCGAACGCATGCTCGCGCTCGCGCCGCAATCACAGGCCACAGGACGATGATCCAAATCGTGGCTTCCGGAAAGGAACAGCCACGGCTTCGGAAGGGCACAGCTTTAGCTGTGCCGTCCACGGCAGCTCACGCTCTGGGCTTTAGCCCCCTGAGGGCAGCGGCTTCAACAGCCGAGATAGCACATCCCACACTCGAACGCCGCGGCTGAAGCCGCCGAGGTAGATCTACCGGCCATGCCCGAACATCTCCAACGTCCCTCCGCCTCCCACATCGAGCGCCTCGTCCGCATGGCGCTCGATGAGGACGCACCCTGGGGCGACCTGACCACCCAATCCCTCGTCCCCTCCGAAGCCCAAGCCACCGCCCACCTGCGCGCGCGTGAAACCGGCGTCCTCTGCGGCGAGGACCTCTTCCGCTTTGCGATGCAGAGCTTCGGGAACGTCGCCGTCGAGTTCACCCTCCACGACGGCGACCGCTTCGCCGCGGGCGACACCCTCGCCACCGCCACCGGTCCTGCCCGCTCCATTCTGCAAGCAGAGCGCGTCGCGCTGAACTTCACGCAACGCCTGTCCGCCATCGCAACTCAAACCGCCCTCTACGTTGCCGCCACCGAAGGCACCTCCGCCCGCATCGTCGACACCCGCAAGACCACGCCCGGTTTGCGAATCCTGGAACGCTACGCCGTGCGTTGCGGTGGCGGTGGCAACCATCGCTTCTCGCTCTCAGACGCCGTCCTGGTCAAGGACAACCACCTTGCTGCCATCACGGAAAACGGCGCAGACAACATCACGGAAGCCTTGCGCGCCATGAAGACCCGCCTGCCGCACACGACCCACATCGAAGTCGAGGTGGACCGCCTCGATCAGATTGAGCCCGTGCTCGCCGCCGGCATCGACACCGTCCTGCTCGACAACTTCTCTCTGGAAGACCTACGCGCCGGCGTGCAACAGATCGCCGGCCGTGCCTTGGTTGAGGCCAGCGGCAATGCCCGCCTCGACCGCATCGCCGCCATCGCCGCAACCGGCGTCGACCTGATCAGTGTCGGCGCGCTCACGCATAGCGTCCGCGCTCTTGACCTCGGTCTTGACTTTGCCGTGCAAAGTTAGCGGCGCAGCAGGAGCAGAGCCAGTGAGCCGAACAGTGCCACGCCGCTGGTGAGCCAGAAGACGTAATCCCCGGGGTGACCGCTCTGCCAATTGCGCAGCAAGGGAACGCCATGCTCCAGCCGCGCGCCAAGGCGCAGCGAACGTGGAATCCGACGGCGGAACACCGACGAAAATGCCAGCAAAAGCGCGAGCGCCGCAGCCAGCGAGCCGTGCAGCGCGGCTTCGCCCAAGTGCCCGTGATCGTGGATCGCTTCGCCCGTGCCCGCCGCGCCGGTGTAAACCGTATGCAGAAACGCGGGCTGCGCGGCCATTTGCGATGCCGCGTGTTCAAGCGCGGGACGCCAACCAGACCAGACGCTCAATGCGGCAGCAACGGCCAGGCAGGCGGCCGGCGCGGCAAGGTGGTACCAGGTCACGTTCGCATCGATCTCCTCCGGAAGCTCGCCCACCTCCGCGGCCTCGTCAGTCACCGGTTCCGAGCCCCAGCCCAGAAACACGTGCATGCCCACACGAAACACCGCAGCCGCCGTGAGCGTGCCGCCCAGAATAAACAACAGCGAAACACCATGCAGGGCACGCTCTTCCGCGGCGGTTGAGGCCGCTGCTTCGCCCACAAAGGTGAGCAGGCCCGGCGCGGCGGCAAGGCCAAGGCCGCCGGCGAACCACAACGCCGCCGCGATCGGCAGTCCCTTGCCGCAGCCGAAAAGCGCCCGCTCACCAATGGCGCGGCCCTTGCGCAGCAGGATGCCAGTGCCAAAAAAGAGGCTGGCCTTCACCAGTGCGTGTCCAAGCAGGTAAGCCAGGAACGCAGTCAGCGCAAGCGGCCCGCCCACGGCGAAGGCAAGCAGCATCAGGCCCGCGTGCGAAATGGTGGAAAAGGCCAGCATGCGCTTCAGGTGGTGTTCGCCGTAGCACATGACGCCGCCCACCACGACCGTGGCCGCCGCAAAGCCGGCCAGCAGAAGCTGCACCGCGTGAGCATGCGGCGCCAGCGACCCGGCGAACAGAACAATATGAAGCCGAGCAACGGCGTACAGGCCAAGCTCGACCATGATGCCCGAAAACAGCACGCAGACCGGAGTCGGCGCGACGGCATGGGCGTCCGGCAGCCACAGGTGGAACGGGACAATGGCCGCCTTGGTCAGAAAGCCGCAGGTCAGCAGCGTGAATGCAAACAGCACCAGCGGGTCGTGCCGCGTACCGAGCGCCAGCCCGATCTGTGCCATGTTGAGCGCGCCGGTCACGGCATAGAGCATCGCGATGCCCGTAAGCACCAGGAACGCCGCGACCGTATTGGTTACCGCAAAGTTGAACGAACCCTGCAGCGGTGCGGGTTCGGCCGTCTTCAAACCGCACAGGGCGAAAGCGGCCGTGCTCATCAGCTCGAAAAACACGAACAGATTGAACAGGTCCGCGGTAAGCGAGAAGCCGCACATGGCCGCAAGAAAGATGAGCAGCAACGGCTGCATGTGATTCGAACCCGAATCGATGCTGCGCCACGAATAGATGAGCGCAAGCAGCGTCAGAAATGCTGCCAGCGTCGCCAGGCCGGCGCCGACCGGCTCAGCCACCAGTGCAATGCCAAGCGCCACGGAGCCACGTGGATGCCAGTTGCCCAGCCAGTACGTGAGCGGGCCGCGCAGCACCAGGCGCAGCAGCAGCACGCACGCCAGCAGCGTGCCCGACGCGAAGGTAATCCCCAGAACATCGGCCAAGAGACGCGGCAGCCACTTGCGCGTGGCCGCCATCACGGCAGCACCCACCAGCGGCAGCGCGACAGGCAGTGCCGGCAGAGCATTCATTGCGCTCATCCGCGTACCGTGCGCAGATCGCTGGGCGAAACGGATCCAGACCGCTCATGCGCCTTCACAACCATGGCCAGCAGCAGCGCAACCACGACCGCCTCCACCACCACATCTGTCAGCATGAGCGCCTGCACCACGGGATCCACCGTAAGCGTGTGCGGATCGATGTCGGCGAACACAGGCGCTGTGCCACCCACGCGGAACCCGATGCCCAGCAACAGCACATAGGTTGAGCTTTGCAGAATGGCGAGGCACACCACCGCATGCACCAGATGGCGACTGGTCACGATGCCCCAAAGGCCGCAGCAGAAAAGCCATGCGGCAACCAGGTACGGCCACGCGTGAAGAAGATGCGGCATGCCTACGCCTCCGGCGCCTGGCCCGTGATGATCTCTTCCAGGTAGGCGCAGGTGACAACCAGGAAAGAGCACGTGACCTCGACCCCAACCGACACGCTGATGAGCGCGATGGTGCCGGAGGAAAAAACATCGCCCGTAACGCCGAGCGGCAGAACGTTCGTCAGCAACGGCGCGCCCATGACCAGGGGCGCAAGGCCGATCACGGCATAGCCGCCCGCTCCAATGGCCTCGATGACCTCTGACACCGGGTGCGAAGTGATACGCCGAAGAGCCTTCGTATTCTCGCTCAGATAAATGAGCAACGGCGCCGTGGCCAGGATCACGCCAGCCTGGAAACCGCCACCTGGCGTGAGCTGGCCGTGCAGGCCGATATACATGCCAAAAATCACCGTGAGCAGGACCGCGGGAAATGTGGTCAGGCGGACAGCGGCGCTGAGGCGTGGCGCGTCGACGACTTTGCCCACCGGCTTCACGGGCGTCCCCTCCTCACGGCGCAGCAGCATGGTCACGCCAAGCACGGCGGTAAACAGGATGAACTCCTCGCCCAGGGTGTCAAAGGCGCGGTAGTCGTAGTTGATTGCGTTGACGACGTCGGTGGCGTGGCGTTCGTACACGGCCAGGTGCGCGATCGCGTCGCCATAGGGGCCGCGATACTCGCCCCACGCGGGCATGTTCAAGCTGCTGAAGGCATAGAGCCCGCCAAAAATCAGCAGCGGCAGAAAGACCCAGCGCGCGCGTGTGCGGTCAGTCATGCCCGTCTCCCTGCTTCTGAGCTTCCGTGGCCAGCTTGCGGATCTTCATCCGAGAGATCGCAAGCATGATCATGAGCGGCAACGCGACGGCCCCGACCACGATTTGCGAGAGCGCAACGTCAGGTGCCTGAAAGAAGAAAAACGTAAGCGCCATGACAAGCCCGAAGAAGCCCAGCGAGACCACCTGCTCCGTCACATCGCGGGTGCGCACCACACCCAATCCAGCAACGGCAACCAGCAACAGCAGCGCAGCTCCGAACCAGTTCATTTGCCGGGCTCCTCTTCCACACCGGCGCGCACCCATTCAAAGGAATCGCCGTTGCGCGGTTCCCAGTGGCCTAGCTGGCGAGCCCGGAACGCACGCGCACTGGCGTGCATGCCGACCGAGTTCAACGTGATCATCACGATGGCGATCAGCACGGTTTTCCACGCCGTAATCCCATTCCCTGTCGCGATGAAAACGGCAGCGGTCAGCGCGACCGCTCCGGCCGTAGCGGGAAGGGTGATGAAGTGCAGAGACTGCGTCGCATCGCGCATGCGCCACGTGCCCAGAACCCCCAGCCAGCACGAGAGCACAACAATGCCAAGCAGTACGGCTTGCGCAAGGGTCCACGCCGTCACAGGTGCCGCCCCAGAAAGCGCACAAAGACAAACGTGCCGCCGCACGACATGACCATCAGCGCGAGCGGCAGGTCAATGAACGGCAGACGATGCCGGCCCACCGTGAACAGCACCATGGCAAAGATGACGAGAAACGCCGTCATCTCCATACCGGCCAGGCGGCGCTCCACCGGCCCGCGCAGGCACATGTCCGCGCACGGCAGCAGCGCCGCGCTGACCGCCACGCCGGCGCACATCCACAGGTTCATCGCGCTTGCTCCGGCGCTTCAGATCGTGCGGCGGAATCGCCGGCGGCGCCTTCTCTTGAACCGACCTCGGCACCCAGATTCTTTGTCATGCGCGGTACCGCGCTGCGCTGAATCTGGTGAAAGAGCATGCGGCTCTGGCGGTAGTCGATCCCGATCACAATGAAGTTGGGCGCGACGCTGGTGTACGCCGTGGCCAGCGCACGCCGCGTGACCAGGTGTGGGTCGGCCTTTGCTGTGTGAAAGCCGCAAACCCGAAAAATCGATTCGGCGCGCTGCCCGGCAAGGTCCTTCAACAGCGCAAGTGTGATCTCGCTGATACCGGTGATCACGTACCACGGTGCGCGCCACAGCGCCAGCGCGTCGTTCCATCGTAGATCAATGCCCTGCAGTTCATGGCGATACACAATCGTCAGAAACACCATGGTGCCTGCAACACTGGCGGCACCCGCGATCGACTCGTGGGGCTTAAACGATCCCGTGAAGAGCAGCCACAACGCCGTGACAAGCACCAGCGCAGCCGCAAACACAAGCGGCCCGCGAGTGCCACGATCCAAGCGGCTGCGTTTTGCATTCCCCACGATGCAGAAGAGACGTAGGCAGCGCGTTTCGAGATGCACCGCCGTACCCTGCCCGGTTGCGACATGGCCTTGCCATGTGCATCAACAGCGGTGCGCAATGCCATCTCACCCAGCGAAATTACACTTGTGCGAAATTCCTGGTGACCGCTTCAACATGCGCGATCAATCAAGCATTGCGACCGACCGCGCCTGCCGGTTGCCGCCTACGCACTCAGCTTCCACTCGCGTATTTCTGACTGATCGATCCCGTTCTCCCGCACAAACTCTCGATGTTGTTCAAGCTTCTCATCCAGCCAGACGTTCAATTCCTTCGCGCCCTTGCGGTTCGCACCCGCTATGCGGATCGCGCTCTGCACCAGCGAAAAGCGGTCCAGATGGTTGAGCACCGTCATGTCAAACGGTGTCGTGGCCGCACCCTCCTCCATGTAACCGCGCACATGAAACGTGCCTCGATTCGGCCGCTCGCTGGTTAGTTGGTGAACCAGCGCGGGATAGCCGTGAAAAGCAAACAGCACGGGTTTGTCCTCTGTGAAGATGCGCAGAAACTCGTCGTCACTCAAACCGTGCGGATGCGCACTGGAAAGCGTCATCAGGTCAACCACGTTGACGAAGCGAACCTTCAACTCCGGCATCCGTTCGCGCAAGATCTGCGCCGCCGCGATCGCCTCCACCGTGGGAACATCGCCCGCCGCGGCAATCACCACGTCCGGCGTCTCATCGGCACGCGTGTTACCGGCCCACGGCCAAATGCCCACCCCCGCCTCACAGTGTTTGGCAGCTTCTTCCATGGTCAGCCACTGCAGCGTCTCCTGCTTGCCGGCGACGATCACATTGATGTAGTTGCGGCTGCGCAGGCAGTGGTCCAGCACGCTCAGCAGGCAGTTCGCGTCCGGCGGCAAGTAGATGCGCGCGATGCCGGGCTTCTTGTTCGCAACCAGGTCCAGAAAGCCGGGACTCTGGTGCGTGAAGCCGTTGTGATCCTGCTGCCACACGTGCGACGTGAGCAGGTAATTGAGCGAGCCGATCGGCTTGCGCCACTCAATCTCATTCGCCAGCTTCAGCCACTTCGCGTGCTGGTTCACCATGGAATCCACAATGTTGATGAACGCCTCATAACTGTTGAACAGGCCGTGGCGTCCCGTCAGCAGGTAGCCCTCCAGCCAGCCCTCCAGCAGGTGCTCGCTCAACACCTCCATCACGCGGCCGCCGCTCTTTAGCGCCATGTCGGTGCGCAGCTGCTCTTCTTCCCACTCGCGCCCGGTCACCTCAAGCGTCGCGTCCAGCTTGTTTGAGATGAGTTCGTCAGGCACAACCAGGCGAAAATTGTCCGGGTTGCGCTCGATGATGTCGCGGAGGAAATCGCCGGCGATCTTGGCGGGAATCGCTTTGACCGTACCGGGCGCTGGCACATCGACCGCATAGTCACGGAAGGCGGGCATCTCCAGATCGCGCAGCAGCTCGCCACCATTTGCATGCGGATTCATGCCCATGCGACGGTTCCCATCGGGAGCGGTGGCCATCAGCTCCGGGCAGAGACGGCCTTGTTCATCGAACAACTCTTCCGGCTTATAGCTGCGCAGCCAAGCGTCCAGTGCCTTCAGGTGCTCCGGGTTAGTCTGGGGCTTGTCGATCGGGACCTGGTGCGAACGCCACGTGTTCTCCACCGGTTTGCCGTCGATGGTTGCGGGGCCGGTCCAGCCCTTGGGCGTGCGCAGCACAAGCATCGGCCACTTCGCATCCACCACCTTCTTGCCGCCGCGCGCTTCCTGCTGGATCGCGCGAATTTCCCCCAGCATGCGCTCCAGCACCTCCGCCATGCGCGGATGCATCTCCGCCGGGTCGGAGCCTGAAAGAAAGTGCGGCCGGTATCCCAGACCCACAAAGTACTGCTCGAGCTCCGCTTCCGGAATGCGCGCAAGCACCGTTGGATTGCCGATCTTGTACCCGTTCAGGTGCAGAATGGGCAGCACCGCGCCATCCCGCGCAGGATCGAGAAACCGGTGGCTTTGCCAGCTGCCGGCGCACGGCCCAGTCTCGGCCTCGCCGTCACCCACCACGCAGGCTACGATCAGGTCCGGATTGTCGAAGACCGCGCCGGTCGCGTGCAGCAGTGAATACCCCAGCTCGCCGCCGAAGTGGATCGCGCCCGGCGTCGACACGTCCACGTGGCTGGAAAAGCCATAGGGCCAGCTGAACTGCTTCATCAGCCGGCCAAGGCCCTCGCCATCCTGCGTGATCTCTGGGTGGCGCGCGGTGAATGAGCCTTCCATCCACGTTTGCGCCAGCACCGCCGCTCCGCCGTGGCCTGGACCGGCGATAAACATCATGTCCAGGCCGTGCCGGCGAATAAGCCGATTCAGGTGCGTCCAGACAAAGTTCAGCCCGGGCGTGGTGCCCCAATGTCCGAGCAGCCGCGGCTTGATGTTCTCCGGCGTGAACGGTTCGCGCAGCAGCGGGTTGCTCTTCAGAAAGATCTGTGCCGCGCCAATGTAATTCGCGGCACGCCACCATGCATTGAGCAGGCGAAGGTCTTCGCCGGAGAGAACAGGCGTAACTGAATCGAGCGGCATCGTGCGTGCTCCTTGTGCGCGTTCGGGTACAGAGGCGTTAGACGTCGTTGCTGCCACAAGCCGCTGTACAGCAACGGGGCTGCTGGCGCGCGCCATCTCAGCATGGACGCGGCATGCAACGCTCGGCTGCTGCAAGAGGGATCCCATGCCACCTGCGCCCGCTGTTGTTTCATCCTCGCTTGCCGAGGAAATCGCCGGCGCGCTGCAGTCCGCCACGGGTGCCGAGGTGCGCTTCGATGACGCGTCACGCGCGCTGTATGCGTCGGACCTGAGCCACTATCGCCAGGTGCCCGTGGGGGTGGTCGTACCCAGGACGGTTGAAGATGTGATCGCCACGGTGGAAGTCTGCCGCCACTACGCTGTGCCCATCCTGGGGCGCGGCGCCGGCACCAGCCTTGCCGGGCAGACGTGCAATGTGGCGGTGGTGCTGGACTTCTCAAAATACCTGAACCGCCTCCAGGAGCTGAACCCGAAGCAGCGTTATGCGTGGGTCGAACCGGGGCTGATCAACGACCAGTTGCGCTCCGCCGCGGAAAAACACGGCCTGACCTTTGCACCCGACCCGGCGACACACGAGTACTGCACCATCGGCGGCATGATCGGCAACAACTCGTGCGGACCGCACTCCGTGCTGGACGGCAAAACAAGCGAAAACATCGAAGAGCTCGACATCCTGCTGTATGACGGCACGCGCATGACCGTGGGCGCGACCACCGAGAAAGAGTTGAAGCAGATCATTGCCGAGGGTGGCCGGCGTGGCCAGATCTACGCAGCGTTGCGCGACCTGCGCGACGCCTACGCAAAGGAGATTCAATCGGAGTTTCCGAACATCCCGCGCCGCGTCTCGGGCTACAACCTGGATTACCTCCTGCCGGAGAACGGCTTCCACGTGGCGCGTGCACTCGTCGGCACCGAAAGCACATGCGCCATGGTCTTGCGCGCGAAAACAAAGCTGATCCATAGCCCGCAGCACCGCGTCCTTCTGCTGCTTGCCTATCCCAGCATCTTTGACGCGGGTGACGCGTCACCGCGCCTGAGCGAGCTGGGACCCATCGCGATCGAGGGCTTTCAAAAGCGCGTTATCGACAACGAACACCTGAAGGGCAAAGAACTGCCCGGCATGAAATTCTTTGACAAGGGCGACGCCTGGCTGCTGGTCGAGTTCGGCGCCGACAGCAAGGATGAAGCGCTCGCCATGGGACACAAGGCGCTGCGCTGGGCCGAGCGCCACGACCACAAACAGGTCAAGGCGCAACTGCTGGAAGACGAGCACGACCAGAAGAGCGCGATGGAGGTGCGCGAGCTTGGCCTGGGCGCCACGCGCGTGCCCGGTGTCACGCCCGACACCTACACCGGGTGGGAGGACGCGGCGGTTCCACCGGAAAAACTCGGTTCGTATCTGCGCGACTTCTACGCGCTCTGTGATCGCTACGGCTACTTCGTCGTGCTCTACGGCCACTTCGGCCAGGGCTGCATGCACGCGCGCATGAACTTCGGCATGCGCACCGAAGAAGGCGTTGCAAAGTACCGCAGCTTTGTCACGGATGCCGCAAAGCTCGTCGTGAGCTACGGCGGTTCACTTTCCGGCGAACACGGCGACGGCCAGGCGCGCGCGGAGCTGCTGCCCATCATGTTCGGTCCGCGGCTTATCGAGGCCTTCGCCAAGTTCAAACGCATCTGGGACCCGGCGGGCAAGATGAATCCGGGCAAGGTCGTTGACCCGTACCCGCTGGACAGTAACCTGCGTACCGGGCCGGACTACAAGCCGCTCGCGCTGCCCACCATCTTCCAGTTCCCCGACGACCACGGCAGCATGGCCGAAGCCACGGAGCGCTGCTTCGGCGTGGGCAAGTGCCGCAAGCTGGACGGCGGCACCATGTGCCCCAGCTTTCATGTCACGCGCGAAGAGAAGCACTCCACGCGAGGCCGCGCGCGGCTTCTGTTTGAGATGCTGCGTGGCGAGACCATCCCCGCTGGATGGAAAGACGAAGGCATCAAGGACGCGCTCGACCTTTGCCTGGCCTGCAAGGGATGCAAGGGCGACTGCCCGGTCTCCGTCGATCTGGCGACCTACAAATCGGAGTTCCTGGCGCACTACTACGAGGGCCGTATGCGCCCCGCCGCTGCCTACAGCATGGGCTACATCGACCGCTTTGCCGCCGTCGGGTCACGCATGCCGAAGCTGGCAAACATCGCCATGCGCACACCGGGGCTGAGCGCCATCACGAAGCGGGTGGCTGGCGTGACGCAGCACCGGCAGATGCCGGCCTTCCCGGAACAAAGCTTTAAGCACTGGCTTGCCTCGCACCCGCCGCGCACCGCGAAAACGGTCAAAGGCGATGTCATCCTGTGGGCCGACACCTTCAATAACTACTTCATGCCGCACACCACACAGGCCGCGCTCGCCGTGCTTCAGGACGCAGGCTACCGCGTGCGTGTGCCCATGCAGCACCTGTGCTGCGGCCGTCCGCTGTACGACTTCGGCATGCTGGACCAGGCAAAACAATACCTGCGCAATGTAATGGCCGCGCTGGCCGAAGACATCGCACGCGGCACGCCGATCGTGTGCCTGGAGCCAAGCTGCGCCTCCGTCTTTCGCGATGAACTGCGCAACCTTTTCCCGAACGAAGAGGCAGCACGGAAGCTCTCAAAATCGGTCGTGCTGCTGCCCGACCTGCTGGTGCGTTCCGGCTACGCTCCTGCGAAGCTGCTGGTCAGCGCAGGCAAGAACAAGCAGCCGCCGAAAGCGCTCGTCCACGGGCACTGCCACCACAAGGCGCTGTGGAGCATGAACCCGGAAGAGAAGCTGGTGAGCAACGCGGGCCTGCAAGCCGAGGTGCTGGACTCAGGCTGCTGCGGCCTGGCCGGCTCCTTCGGGTATGAGCGCGAGCACTATGACGTGTCCATGCAAATCGGCGAAAGCGTCCTGTTGCCGAAGATACGCTCGGCCGAGCGCTCGACCGTGATCGTCGCCGATGGCTTTAGTTGCCGCCAGCAGATCGCGCACGGAACCCGGCGCAAGGCCATGCACACGGCCGAGGTGTTGCACATGGCGCTGCAATCTCAAGAGCAGCCCGTCCAGCGAAGCAACAAGGCTTATGCGGAAACAGGTCACGTGCAACCGGAGCCGAAGCTGCCCTGGCTGCCCCTGCTGATCGGCGCCACCCTTGCAGGTGGCGCCACGTATCTGCTGAAGCAAACGATCGCGCGCTCACACAAGAGCGCAACGAACTAAGGAGAACAACATGGCAAGCAAGCAGGAACTGCTCGACTTTCTGGACAAGCGAATTTTTCACCCCATCCTGAACGCAAACGACAAGCACTACACCGGCAAGCAGCACGAAGTACTGGCCGACGTAAAGAAGCGTACCGAGGCGGAAAAAGCACGCTTTCACGGCTACGACACGGCGGATCGCATCGTCGCCATGTTCAAGGACGACCTGTCGTCTGACAAAGCCCGGCACGTGAACGCAGAAATTGAGCAGCTTAACCTGCCGCGCCTCGCGGATGTCAAAAACGACTTCCTGAAGCTGGCAGGCGAGAACCAGTAACTCAGGCTTCAGCTCAACGCTCAGCGGACATGGCCTGCAGGCACTCATGTGCCATCTGCAGGCCTTCGTCCGTGGGCACGGCCCAGGCGTGCAGCCGCGACTGCTCCGCGCTAATCCGGACCATGCCCTCCGCGGACTTGTTCGCCTCCGGATCCAGCTGCAAACCCCAGCCCGTCAGTCCGGCGCAGACGTCTTCGCGCAGCCACGGTGAGTCCTCGCCGATGCCGCCGCCGAACAGCACGGCCTCCGCATCGCCAAGCGCGGCCAGGTACGCGCCCACCGCAAGCCGCACCCGATAGCTGAACATGCTGAGCGCGAGCTTTGCCGCGTCGTCATCACGCTTCACCAGCTCGCGCGTGTCCAGCGTACCGCCGGCAACGCCCAGCAGGCCGGAGCGCTTATTGAGCAGCCTCAGAATATCGTCGGCGGTCTTGTTCTCCTTGCGCATCAGGTACGGCACGATCGCCGGGTCCACGCTGCCCGAACGCGAGCCCATCATCAGACCCTCCAGCGGAGTCAGCCCCATCGTCGTATCCACCGACCGGCCCCGCTGGATCGCACACGCCGACGCTCCGCTTTCCAGATGCAGCGCCACGACTGTGCACTCCTCCGATCGCTTGCCGACCGTGCGCGCGTACAACTCCAGCATGTAACGGTGCGACACGCCATGAAAGCCGTACTTGCGCACGCCATGGCGGTCCGCGGTCTCCCGCTCAATGGGGTACCGCCACGCCTTCTCCGGCAGGCTGCGGTGAAACGCGGTGTCAAACGTCACAAACGCGGGAACGTCCGGCATCTCCTTCGCGACCACATCCAGCACATTCAACGAGCCCTGGTTATGCAACGGCGCCAGGTCTTCCAATGCCTCAATCTTTTGCCGCACCTCCGGCGTGGCCCGCGCTGCTGCCGCAAAATCCGGCCCGCCATGCACCACGCGAACGCCGGCGAAACTGAGCCGCTGCAGCACGTCGCTTGTCTCAGCGGATTTGCGCAGCCACTCCACTGCGGCATGCGTTCCCGCCGTCATGTCGGCAGCATCGGCCTTCTCGCTTGACACGGTCTTGCCATCTTTCATGACCAGCAGCTTCGTGTCTTTGCCGATGCCGTCCAGCACAGCACTTGCCAGCTTGTTCGCCTCACCGGCGAACCCCTGCTCGGAGTCAAGCTCGACCAGCTCGAATTTCAGGGAGTTGCTGCCGGGGTTGAACACAAGAGCGATCGCCATACAACATCAGATGCCCGCAGCAACGCGCACCGCGCCGCGATCACGGCATCGTCACACGTCATGCTGCACCGCTCCAGAAGCCATCGCGGCAGACACAAACGCCACGCCAACCTGTTACAGCTCCATCACAGCCCGGCGTACCAGTCGTAACCCAGCTTGGTCCAGTAATCGTCCGGCTTGTCGTCGGTGTACGCGATCAGGCCGATCCGCTTGATCTGCTTATAACCGTACTTCGTTGGCGTGTGCAGCCGCAGCGGAGCGCCATGCGATTGCGTCAGCGGTGCGCCCATCATCTCCGTCACCAGCAGCGTCTGCGGATGCCGCAGCACATGCAAGTCATACCCCACGTAGTAGTCGCCATCCGGGGTTTCCATGTACACATAGCGCGGCTCGCGGCCGTTCACCAGCGCGGGCGGAAACATCTCCAGGAAGTCCGCAAAACGCACCCCCGCCCAGTGCACGATCTGGCTCCAGCCCTCAATGCACTTGAACTGCGTGACCATCTCGTACCGCTTCAGGTGCGGCAGAAAGTCATTGAGCGTCAGCAGCAGCCCGGGCGTGCCCGCTTCCAGCGTTGAATCGCTCTCGCCCGCCTCCTCCAGACCACGGGGCTTGCGGCCGGTCTGGTTATCGTCCTGCGCATCCTTCTGCTGGTCCTGATCCTGATCCTGCTGCTTGCTTCCGTTGTCCTGACTGCTCTTGTTCTCATCCGCCTGCGTCTTGCCCAGCATGGGCGCGGGCGCCATCTTGATGGACGACTGCTTGCTCGGATCGGTCTTCGTATCGTGCCCCTGATCGTCGTGGGACTCGCCCGCCTGGTAGCCATACTCCCATGCGGTCACATCCTTGACGTACTGCGGATGCCGCTCCGCATCGCTCGCTCCCACCAGTTGCAGCCGCCAGGTCTCCGGCTTCAGCGTCTTCTTCAACCCAAACACGCCGTTTACCCGCAAAGTCTCCGCCCGGTTCAGCGGATACGTTGGCGCCAGAGCGTGCTCGCGGAAGACGCCGCGCGAGATCGCGGCATTGGCGTCGTATGCCCGGTCCACCAGCGTAGGCAGCATGTCGCGGTGCGGCCCGTAGTCGAGCCAGTGATAGAACCCGTACGCGCCCACTGCCGCCACACCCCCGATCAGAAAGGAGCGCCGCGTCCGCCGCCGCGAAGCCGCCAGAACCCCGGCATCGGCAGCCGCGGTCGCCTCGGCTTTCGTCGCCTCGCCTGGCATCTTCTTCGTCAGAACGTCGTCCGCGCTCTTCGGGTCTTCCGGACGCATCTCGCCTTGCTGCGCCGCGGCTGGCTCCCGCGCCGGTGACGCGCTCTCCGCAGCCGGCTTTTCCTGCTGCTCCGGCACCTTCGCGTCCTCACTCATCGCCCACTCCTCCGCTCCGCCTCAAGCGACGGCGCCTCCACGCGCTGCACCTCATACCCGCTCACCATGGCGCGAAAGTTATTCCAGCCTGCCAGCACCACCTGCGCCACGTGAACGAAGAAGAAGCCCAGAAACGCCATGGTCGTCCAGAAGTGCAGCCAGCGCGCCATCTCGTACCCGCCCAGCAGCGTCGTGATCCAGTGCAGCTGCGTCGGCTTGTAAATTGCCACGCCGGTCACCAGCATCATCACGCCCATCAGCGCCGTCGCGGTATACGCAATACGCTGCGCGCCGTTGTACTTTGTCTGTGCGGGCAAGCCCTTGCGCAGGTGCAGGTCCACCAGCGTCACTTGGATCGCTTCGCGCAGGCTCTGCCGCTGCGGCAGGATGAACCGCCACTCACCCGATAGCCACGTGTACAGCACCCACGCCAGCCCGTTCAGTGCGAATACCCACATGAAGAAGAAGTGGTAGCTCAGCCCCTGCGTCACGTGATACGGCACATGAAACAGCTTGTAAAACCAGTCCGGAAAAAACCGGAACAGCGTCCACCCGCCCAGCCCCACGCGATACACGCGATGCGCATGCTGGTATGCATTATCCGAGTCGTTCCAATAGATCAGAATGCCGCTCCAGATCATCGTGAACAGCACCGGAAAGTTCACCCAGTGCATCCACCGGATCGCCAGCGGATGCTTGCGCTCCAACCGTATGCTGGCCGCCGAAGTTCTTTCCTCCGTCACAGGCGCCGACTCGGACGGTGCCCCGTCATCCGGCAGCAGAGGCAATGCTTGCGTGCTCATGGTCCGTCCCTTTCCTTCCTGCCTTGATCCCAGGCTCAAGCCGACGCGCAAACAGCGTCGCCCGTCTCGCCCCGCGACCCGGCCGCCAACCGCATCTCTCGAAGCGTCTCAACCACGGTGTGCAATCCCTGTTGCAGCGCCTCGCGTTCACACGCGGTGAAGCAAATGCGGAAGTGCTGCGAGTCCGCACGGGAGTCGGCAACAAACGCTGATCCCGGCGCAACGCTCACGCCGCGCTCCTCCAGTTCCGCGAAGAACGTCTCCAGATCAACCGGGAAGCCAACTCGGCACCACAGGTACAGCCCGCCCCGCGGCGCACGGCAATGCAACAAACCTTCGTCCAAGGCCGGCCGCAGCGCATGCAGCGCGGCATCGCACAATCCAGCATGGTGTGGCCGCAACCGCGTGAGGTGCCGCTCCATCTCACCCTCGCGCAGCATGGTGCTCAGCACTAGTTGGTTCAGCCCGCCGGTAAACAGGTTCGATCGCATCTTGATCAGCGACAACTGCTTGACCATGTACGAGGGCGCAAGCAGCCAGCCGATGCGCAGCCCCGGTGCCAGCATCTTCGAAAACGTGCTCAAACTCACCACCTGCGAGCGCGTGTCCTGCCGGTACAGACTTGCGGGCGGAGCTTCACCGCCAAAGCCCACCTGCGCGTACACATCATCCTCAATCACCGGCACCCGATACCGGTATGCCAGCGACAGCAGACCTTCACGCGTCTTCTGTGTCATCACGCGGCCGGTCGGGTTTTGAAAGGTCGGCGTCACAAACAGCAGCTTCGGCCGATGCCGTAGAAGCAGGTTCTCCAATTCGCCCAGCGGCCACTCCGCGCTCCACGGCACCAGTTGCGCACCAGCCGATCGAAAACTCTGGATCGCGCCGGCATAGGTCGGCGACTCCACCACGACCGCATCGCCCGGTTCGATCAGGCAGCGCGCCAACAGGTCAATGCCCTCCTGCGCGCCCGCCGTGATCATCACGTTCTGCGGCTGCACGTGCAGCCACTCTGCCAGCGCCTTCCGCAGCCTCCACTGTCCTTCGGTCGGCGCCACGGCAAACACACCCGGCAGTTCGTCCAGAAGCGTACGGCGCACAAACTCGGAGTAGATTTCTGCCGGAAACGCCGCCAGCGACGGCGTGCCTGCCGACAGCGGGTACGCAATGTCATTGCTGCAACGTCTCGCCAGCAGTTCCAGCACCGGCTCATCCAGGGAGTCGGCGCTCCGCGAGATCTTGCCACTCCATGAGAATGTTTCTTCCGCGGTCGGCAGCGCACACAGAAATGAGCCCTTGCCGTGCAGGCGGCGAATGATGCCGCGGCGCTCCAGCTCGCCATAGGCCGCGGTCACCGTATTGCGGCTCACGTTCAGCCGCTGCGCGCAAGCACGCTCACTGGGAAGCCGTCCGCTCGGACGGATTGCGCCGCTACGCACCTCCGTGACAATGGTCGCGACGACCCGTGCCACCAGGCCCCCATTTTCAGGCCAAATCGCGTCCATCTGCATCGGAACACCCCAGTGTTCAAGATACTGAGTAGACTCTAGCGGACGCAGATCATGCAGGCCAGCTCAGCGGTGGCCCTTCGCCGTTTGCGACACGCTAAACGAACTCGCTCACATCCCGCAAGAGGTTGCGCAGGTACGACCGCCGGTTTAGCAGCGCAAGCATCTCGTCCTTGGCCGCATCTTTCGCGCCGTCGTCGCCCGAGTCCACGGCGGCATCCCACGAATCCCACTCGGCCTCAAGCGACTGTTGCGACTGCTCCATCAGAGTGGTGAAGTTCGCCTTGGCGGCCTGGAGATCCTTGCGCAGCTGCGGATCGTCGTCGCCCGTCTTCGCCGCCATCTTCATCTCCTCCAGCTGCATGTTCAGCTCAAAGGCCTCTTCCAATAGGTCGGGCGGCACAATCTGCTTTTTCTGCTCGCCCGCCGCGCGCGCCTGCTCGGTCGCCCGAACCGACTGCTCTTCCAGCTCGACGCCTTGCAGCTCCAGCAGGTATTCCGTACGCCGGATCGGATCGCGCAGAACACGGTACGCATCGTTCAGCAGCGAGGACCGTTCCGTCGCCGCAGCCTGCTCCGCCGCGGGCTTCGCGGCAAACCGGTCCGGATGGTACTCACGCGACAGCCGGTAAAAGCTCTTCTGCAGCGCAGCTGTGTCCACTCGCAGCTTGGGCGGCAGATCGAACACTTCGAAGTACGTCATGCACCGTTCTGATGCCAGCTAAGCTGCAACAGCCACGGTCTCGGCGGAGGTGACTGCTTCCGGAACCGGCAGACCATCCTCAATCAGGCCAGCAATGTGAATGCGAATGCCGTTGCGAATCAGGGTCTCTACCTCGGTTCGCGTCTCACCGACAACGCCCAATCCCGGCAGGTCGGAAGCGTAAGCGCCCCAGCCGCCCTGCATTGCGCGCTCGTAGATGACAAGGTACTCGTGCATCAGTTCAGACCTGCTTGCCGCAGAATACTGGTCCGTGTGCCGTCCGGCACATCATCATTTGGCTTACCGGCTACGGTGACCCGCCCTGACTTGACGAGGTGTTTGTACTGTTGGTGACTGCCCGTCGTGGAGTGGTGATACCAGCCATCCTGCCTCAAGCGTCGATCAACTCGCGATACTTCATGGTTTCTGCTCGCCTCGCGCAGACCTTCGCCGTGATCCAGAAATCTTGTCAAATTGAAGCTAAGCCGTGAAGCTCGACCCACATCCGCAGCTCTTCGTCGAATGCGGATTGATGAAGTTAAACCCTTGCCGCATCAGCGTTTCTTCAAAATCCAGCGTCATGCCGCTCAGGTACAGAAAACTCTTCGGGTCAACGAAGATCTGCACCGGCGTTCCATCCTGCTCATAGCGATACACGCGGTCGCGCTGGCGCGGCTCAGAGTCGAAGCGAATCGAGTAGCTCAGCCCCGAGCATCCGCCGCCGGTCACGCCCAGCCGCAGGCCGCCCTGCTCGGCGGAGACGCCTTCCTTCTGCATCGCCGCGTAAATGCGCTTCAGTGCTTTCTGCGTCACTTGAATGTTCTGTGCCTTGGCGTTCGCCTCGGGCGCCTCCACCGGCTTCGCGATCGGACTCGAAAACTGCGCACTGCCCGCCGCTGCGGGCGCCGGCGCGCTCATCTCCTGGCTTGTTGTACCGCTGATGCCAACCATGGCCATGATCTATCTCCTTCGCAAGCGAACGCCTAAGATTGCCGCATGCGGTATGCCCCAGCGTACTCGGCGGAACGCTTCTCCGGTGACTTCGCCGTGTCCGCGGTGTGCGGGGCGGTCACAGCTTCGATTCTGGGACCAATCATCTGGTGGTTCGCCCGCCGATACCTGCAACAAACCTATCCACAACACCCGGAACTGCTTGGCGCGGCCGTCGTCACAGGCGTTCTGGACGGGCTTTTACTTGCGATCTTCGCCTTTGTGATCTGTTTCGCCGCTCGCATTTGGCGCTTTGAACGCAAGGAAAGAAAGCGATCTGACGCGGCTCTGCGATCCGAGCTCGAAAGCATCGCCGCAGGCGTCATACCGAAACCGGGGAGCGGCGATGAGCCGCCACTCCCGCGGCATCCTGCTTAGTTGGCCGCGCCGACCAGATCATGCTGGGGCGTCGCCTGCTCCGGCTGGTTGTTCTTCTTCTTCCAGTCACCGATCGCGGCGCGAATCGCGTCTTCCGCCAGCACCGAGCAGTGAATCTTCACCGGCGGCAGCGCCAGCTCCTTCACGATCTCGGTATTGCTGATGGCCAGAGCCTCAGCAACCGTCTTGCCTTTGACCCACTCCGTCGCCAGCGACGAACTGGCAATGGCCGAGCCGCAGCCGAAGGTCTTAAATTTCGCGTCCTCGATGACCTGCGTCTCGGGGTTCACCTTGATCTGCAGGCGCATCACATCGCCGCACTCGGGAGCGCCCACCAAGCCGGTGCCCACCTCGGCGGAGTTCTTGTCGAGCGTGCCCACGTTCCGTGGATTCTCATAGTGATCCACTACCTTGTCGCTGTATGCCATGTCCGTTGCTCCTGTGCGCCTCTTATTTTAGATGCTGCCTTGTGCCGCCATGAACTATCGATCACTCCGGGGACGTTGAGGCTCGTCCCGGCGGTGATTCCATGCCCAACTTCGCTGCCCACGCATCGATCTACTGCTTTCAGACGGGTTGGCGTTCGACAGTGATCTCCCAAACTTCGTCTTCGTCGAGTCTGCCATACTCATGCGCTATCACGTTGCGAAAGCTGACAATCCGAGCGAAATCGGGAATGCGGTCGGCTGTCTCTCGCGCTACCGCAACCATACGGCGCATGATCTCAGCAACGATCTCGTGAACCCGCTCTACAGCGCGGCGCAGCAGCAGGTCTTCATGGAAGTCTGTCGACGTACGGCCGTCGGTGAATGACGCCAGCTGTGCCAGATAAATCTGCATGTCCTGCAAATAGACTCGGACATCACGTCGCATAGATCGTGACCTCCGAGTTCTCTATCTCACGCCGAAGATACGTGTTCCGGATCGGCACGTAGATAAGATCGATGTCGCGACGCAGCAGCGACCTCAACTGGTCCTTAAGTTCCAACTGCCCCCACGTGTGCCTGGGCCTCACTCCGTGCTCAAACTCAACATGGAAGTCCACATCACTCGTCGCCGGGTCAAAATCGTCCCGCACCGCCGACCCAAAAATCGACATCCGCCGCACATGGTGCTTGCGGCAAAGCTCCTCAATTTCCGGCAACCGATCTGTGATGAACTGCTGCATGGCTCCTCTTCCCGTCCGCGCCAGTGCTACAGCCTGCTGTTTGCCCGATGCCACCTCAGCATTTGCCACAGCCAGATAATGGTCGCCCATAAAGCCGCCGAGAACAGGTCCCGAATGCATGTACCTGGGTGAACGCCGTGTCGGAATACCAGGCCGACGACGATCGAGACAGCAAAATACATAGCTGTCATGACGATCCACGATTTCCAGCCTGGCTCTCGCATTGCTACGCCCTTAGTGGGCCGTCCACTCCACCTTCTCCAAGTCAATCCCTTCCTTCACCATCTCGTACAACGGCGACAGCTCGCGCAGCTTCAGCACCGTGTCGATCAGCTTGTCGGACACGTAATCGACTTCTTCCTTCGTGTTGAACCGGCCCAGCCCGAAGCGAATCGAGCTGTGCGCCACATCGTCACCCAGGCCCAGCGCCTTTAGCACGTAGCTTGGCTCCAGCGTCGCACTGGTGCAGGCCGAACCCGACGACACCGCGATGTCGTTGATGCCCATCAAGAGCGACTCACCCTCCACGTACACGAAGCTCATATTCAGGTTGTTCGGCAAGTGGTGCTCCATATTGCCGTTCACGTGAACGTAGTCCAGCGCGTTCTCAAACTTCGCCCGCATGTAATCGCGCAGCCCGGCCAGACGCTTCGCCTCGGCCGCCATTTCCTGCCCGGCCAGCTCACACGCCGCGCCAAGGCCCACAATGCCCGGCACATTCAGCGTTCCCGAACGCATGCCGCGCTCGTGACCGCCGCCGTCAATCTGCGCATTCAGCTGCACACGCGGGTTGCGCCGGCGCACATACAGCGCACCCACACCCTTTGGCCCGTACACCTTATGACCGCTCAGGCTCAGCAAATCGATGTTGTCCGCGATCACATTTACCGGGATCTTGCCCACAGCCTGCACCGCATCCGTGTGGAAGAGCACACCCTTCTCATGGCACAGTTTGCCGATCTCCGAAATCGGATTGATCGTGCCGATCTCGTTGTTGGCGTACATGATGCTGACCAGGATCGTCTTGTCCGTAATCGCCGCCGCCAGCTTCTCCACGGAAACCAGGCCGTCCGCCTCAACCGGCAGGTAGGTCACGCGATAGCCCTGCTTCTCCAGCCGCTTGCAGGCATCCAGCGTCGCCTTGTGCTCGGTCACCTGCGTGATGATGTGGTCGCCCTTTTCGCGGTACATCTCCGCCACGCCCTTGATCGCCAGGTTGTTCGACTCGGTCGCGCCGCTGGTGAAGATGATCTCCTTCGCCGAGGCACCAATCAGCTTCGCGATCTGCTCCCGCGCCTTGTCGACGCCCTGCTCGGCTTCCCAGCCAAAGGCATGGTTTCGGCTCGCCGCATTGCCGAACACCTTCGTCATGTACGGCAGCATCGCATCCAGAACGCGCGGGTCCAGCGGCGTGGTGGCGTGGTTGTCCATGTAGATGGGCAACTGCACTCCCGTGTGTACAGGGGTGCTCTCCAGAAGTTCAACGGCGGCACTGCTCATGCGTAAATCCTCTCTATTCCTGTCATCCATGGAACGCCTCTCCATCTTCCGGGGCGTCCCTGTTACTTCCAAACCTGTTACTTCCAAACTCGAGCGAAAACGTGCGTTACACTGCTAAACCGCGATCGAAACCAGACCGCCGGCCACCGGCGCGTGACCCTCGCCTTCCACCGGCTCCGCTAAATCCGCAATGCGGATATCGGAAAGCAAATCCTTGATGCTGTCATTCACCTTGCGCAACGGTTCTTTGATGGTGCAGTGACCCGCCAGGTCGCAGGTGCCATGGATCGTAATGCAACTTGTAATGAACAAAGGCCCGTCGATCGCCCGGATCACCTCAAACGCGTTGATCTCCGCCGCCGGCCTCGCCAGCGCGTACCCACCATTCGTGCCCGCCGTGCTGACCAGGAGATTCGCTCGCGTCAGCGTTTGCAGAATCTTCGCCAGCAACTGCGGCGGAATGTGGTACGCCTCCGCAATATCCTTGGCCGACTGGGCAGGCGCGGCACCCGGCGTCATCGCCTGCTCCGCCAGGTACTTCAGGGCCATCAGCCCGTAGTCCGCTTTTTTCGTCAGCCGCAGCATGGTTCTCGTCGAAACGGAGTACCACGAAACGTAATACTTCCGTAAGTCCAGTGTAGGCGCGGTGAAAGCCGCTGGCAACGGCAAACCCCTCCTGTTTGAGAATAATTATCGAACATCGGATCCCGCCGCCGAACTGCACTAAGCCTCGCGCCGCTCCAGATTTACGCCATCTTCCGTCGGCAGCAAAGTGGAACTGGTGCTCACGGCAGCGGGACTTGCCGGCATCGTTGCCGCCGCAACCGGCGCCTCCGCGCTCACCGTCCGCGTCACGGTCACCGCGTACTGCGCCGCCGACAGCGGTGCCAGCCAGGCGACCGCGACCAGCATCCACCCCCGCAGCATCCACCATGGCTGGCTGGGGTGCACCGCTTCCACCAGCACCAGCAGCACCGTCGCCAGTTGCAGCAACGTGTTCAGCTTGCCCAACAGGCTTGGCCTGAAATCGCGCATCGTGTGCGTCACATACAGCAACGTGCTGATCAGCAGAATGCCCAGGTCGCGCGCGAACACCAGCACCGTCACATACTGCGGCACCAGCCGCATGTGCGTCACGGTCAGAAACAGCGTGCTCAGCAGCAGCTTGTCCGCGATCGGATCCAGGTACTGCCCCAGCTTCGTCGACTGCCCCCACCGCCGCGCAATGTACCCGTCCAGCGCATCGGACACGCCGGCCAGCACAAACAAGCTCAACGCGACCCCGTTGTGGTGCCCCAACAAATTGATCACCAGAAACGGGATCACAAACAGCCGCAGGAGCGTCAGCAGGTTCGGCGTCGCACGAATCTCTTCAAACAAGCTCACAGTACGGACCACTCTTGCGTCGGCTTCTCCGGCCAAAGATCTCTCTAGCAGCCTAAACCGCTCAGAACGTTCGGACGGACACGGCGCGAGCTCTCCGGCGAATACCCGGAAAGTAACCTTCCACAGAGCACCGGTAACAGAAACCCATGTTTCTCAAAACTTCGCATTTTGTTACGGAAGCGGTATGAACAAATGCCGCCCTGGCATGCATCAATAGTGTAGTCAGAAAGCTACAGAGCTCCAGGCCTTCTGCGAACGACGGGACGCTGTATAACTCCCGCAAACATTGCGATACCCTGCTGCACTTTGTTGTCTGCTCTGCCTTCTTCTCCCGGTGCCTGTCTTCCCGTAGGGCCTCCCGGACATTTTCATCGATCGCCTGCCGCATGGCTTTCCCATGCGGACAACGATCGCTATCGCCCTTGTTGCCGCTCCTTGCGAACGGCTCCGTATCCATGCTCCTCTTGCCCTGTTTCACCTGGTGACTTCATGCTCTCATTCAAATCTTCCCTGCCTGTGTTCCTCGTCCTCTCCTCGCTCCTCTCGCCGCTTGCGTTGCGCGCAGATCAAGTGCCTTTGCAAGCCGACATCATGCAACAGGCTACGGACGTCTCTTACAGTGACCTGCAGGCCGACCCGGTCTTCGTCACGACTGACGACACCGCCATCCTTGTCTCTTCCGAGCCAACCGAAGTAGATCCAATCGAAGCAGACCCGATCATCGCAGATCCGATCGAAGTGCCCATCAAAGGCTTTCCCGTGGACGGCGGACCCACCCTCGAGCCTATTGATCCGATCGGATCACCCATAACCGCCGTCACACCGGAGCCATCGGGCCTCGTCCTGCTTGCGACCGGCGTTCTCTGCGGCGCGTTCTTCTGGATGCGGCGCGGGTCCTTTGCCATGACGGCCTGCTAATCGCTCCCGCTCACCATTGCTGCCTGCCCAACCGCTCAGACCGTTGGTGCGATGTGATTCGCCCTGAATCATGCCGCACCAACGGTCGTTGTGCATAGAAAACACCGCCTTCGACCGCGGCGCGACCGGACACTGCTGTTCGCTTCCGAACACGTCTGCGCGAAACGGGAACGCTGCGGCAGCCCGAATCTGACGATTCTGCACCAAAAAGCTTTGGCAGGCGAAATGCATTCACCTTGGTCAGTTTCCTGCCGAGGTGTGCCATGGTGAACCTTCTCGACGACCTGCGTTTCACCCTGCGGCAGCTTCGCCGCTCCCGCGGCTTCCTCGCCATCACGGTCATCACCCTCACCCTGGCCATCGCCGCCAACGCCGTCGTCTACGGCATCGCGAACACGCTGCTTCTGCGCCCCCTGCCCGTTCACGAGCCGCGGCAACTCGTCGAGGTGCAGAACCCAGGCCTTCTCGGTGTGGCGTTTTCCTATCCCAACTATCTTGACCTGCAGCAGCGCACGCTGCACACCTTCTCTTCCGCGGCGCTCGCGCGGCTCACGCGCATGTCGCTCGGAATAGGCGGCGACGCTCAGCCGGTTTGGGGCTACATGGTGAGCGGCAACTACTTCAGCACACTCGGTCTCGCGCCGCAGCTCGGCTCCTTCATACGACCAGCGGACGACGTTACCGAAAATGGCAGCACCATTATCGTGCTGAGCGATGCCTGCTGGCGCGGGCGCTTCCACGCCGACCCGCAAATCGTCGGCAAGACGCTCCTGGTCGGCAAAACCCCGTTCACCATCATCGGCGTCACGCCGCGTGGGTTTCGCGGCACGGAACGTTTCATCTTGCCGGAAGTCTGGCTGCCATTTCACGACGGCCCGGAGGTGGATGGCTCCGGCGGCTTTGACCATCGCGGCAACACCATAGCCGAGGTCTACGCACGTCTTCGCCCCGGTGTCACACGCGCGCAGGCCGATACCGATCTCCGCCGCGTTTCCGAGCAGATGGCGCGCGAGTACCCCAAGGAAGATGAAGGCACAACGTGGCACACGGCTCCGGTTGGGCTGATGGGCGAAGCCCTCGGCACACCGGTGCGCGCCTTTATCGCCGGTGTGGGCTCCCTTGCGCTGCTCGTCTTTCTTGCCGCGTGCGCCAACCTTAGCGTTCTGTTCTCGTCGCGCACAACCGAGCGCGCCCGTGAACTCGGCATCCGGCTGGCCCTCGGTTCCACCCGCCGCCGCATCCTGCGCCAGCTCATGCTTGAGTCTGTGCTGATCGCCGCCCTGGGTGGCGCAGTCGCCTCGCTGTTTGCAAAATGGCTGCTGCATCTGGTCAGCGGTTGGCAACCATCGACCGCACTCCCTGCGCAACTCTTTGCCGAAGCTGACTGGCGCGTCTATACCGCCTCAGCCGCGCTTGCGCTGCTCACCGGATTGTTTTTTGGCGTGCTGCCCGCGCGGCAGGTGTGGCGCACCGACCCGAACCGGACGTTGCGCTCCGCAGGCTCTACCGGCGGCATCGACCGCGGCTGGTTCCGCTCCGGCATGCTGTTGGCACAAATCGCTCTTTGCTGCCTGCTGGTAACGGCGTCCGCCGTCGCATTGCGCGGCTTGCAGTCGATGAAAAACGTGCCGCTTGGGTTCAACCCCCAGGGCGTCACGCTCGCAACCGTCGATGTGAAGCTGGCGGGCTACTCCGGCGATAGCGCAGTCGCCACGCAACAGCGCTTGCTTGACGCGATCCAACGCATTCCGGGCGTCACTTCCGCCGCCTACGCCAACGATCAGCCGCTCTCGCTCAATGCCAACACCCGCGACGTTTACCTGCCGGGCGCCACCGCCTTTGACCATGCCCACATCGCCGCGTCGCCTCTGGATTTCTATGTGTCGCCCGGATATTTTGCAGCGACCGGGACAAGGCTGGTCGCAGGCCGCGAGTTTACGCTGCGCGACGACACAAAGGCTCCCACCGTGGCCATCATCAATCGGACCCTCGCCCGGCGGCTTTTTGGGACCGAGGACGCCATCGGCCGGCGATTTCCCATGGGTACGGGTGAAGCGCCAGTGATGACGGAGGTCGTCGGTGTCACCGAGGATGGCAAGTACCTGAGTCTCTCTGAGGACCCCTCGCCCGCGCTGTTCGTCCCGATGCTGCAAAATCACGACAGCACTGCCGTGCTCATCGCGCGCGCTCCGATCGCAATCCCGCGGAGCTCGCGCAGGCGATACGCGCTGCCATTGCCGGCGTCGACAGTTCCATTCCCATCTTCAGCGCAACATCGTGGACCGACACGCTCAGTATCGTCTCCTTCCCTGCGCGCGCGGCCACGCTGGCGCTCGGCGTCCTGGGTGGCCTGGCCGCCATGCTCGCCATCACCGGCATCTTCGGCGTCGCCAGCTACACCGTCAGCCGCCGTATGCGGGAATTTGGCATTCGCACCGCGCTGGGTGCGCGAGTACCCGACGTCTTGCGTGCGGCTCTCGGCAAAACCATGCTCCTCATGGCTGCCGGCTCCGCTCTCGGTTTGCTGCTCGGTGTGGCTTCGGGCAAGCTGCTCGCCTCCGTGGTCTACCACGCCAGCGCCGCCGATCCGGTGGTCCTGCTGGCCACTGTGCTGACCATGCTCGCACTCGGCATCGCCGCAACTCTGGTGCCGGCGCGCCGTGCCCTCAGCGTCACCCCGGCGGAACTGCTTCGCGAACAGTAATCGGCGGAACGCTCACACGGAAACCTGACCGACTACGGCACGTTATTCCACGCGCAAGCGCTGGGCGAGGATGGCTGCGTAATCGCAAGTCACTCACTCGTTCGCAGCGGCGAGTTACTTCAGTTTGTGACTGATACAGCCGGCCGCAAAACACCTCCGAGCTCGAGCCTGATGTTATGTCGCTTTATGACTACATGTGCCAACTTGTGCCACATGTATGTCATCGACTACAGCTAAAGTGTTGTTCAGCACCACTTGTTGTATTTGCTGTCTTTCTTCTCCGGGTCTCGATACTCCCTCTTACAGGTTGATCGGACCATAACTTAGTCCCGCGTTCCGTTCTCTCGGAATGCCGATTCACTGCGTCCTCGCGGCGCAGCAAGGGTGGTCCATGCTTTCGATCCGTAACTTTGTGCGCTTATGCTGCGCATTCGCTCTCCTGTGCCTTCCGCTTTCCAGTTACGCGGACACACTTCAACTTGTCTCCACCTCCGGCATCAATAGCGGTGGTTTCGATGTGTACCCCTATAACTTCAGCGTGAACGGATCCAGCACACTTACTTCGCTCGCCTGCCTCAATAGCAACCGTGAGGTCACCGTAGGAGAGCAGTGGCAGGTTGCCATCTCCGGACTGGACATGGGCTCATCCCAGACCGCAATCGACTACCGCGCCGATGCGCTGCTGTACTACGCGTTTGGTAAGTACGGCCTGTCGAACTCTGACCTGCAGTATGCGATCTGGAGCATCTTTGACCCCTCGATCACTTCCAACAGTGCCTTCACCGCGACCTCGCAATCTCTTGTCGATCTCGCGATGCAGTACGCCGTCGATCCTTCGCTGCTGAACTCCGGATTCTTCCAGAACTTCTCGCTGTACACACCGACTGCCGACCAGACCGGTTGGACCACTGGACAACCGCAGGAGTTCATCGGCGCGGCGGTCACGCCGGAGCCCTCGGCCATTGTCCTGCTTGGCACGGGCCTGTCGTGCATGTGCCTCTTCTGGTACCGGCAACGGTTCGCGGCTGGCGCGCCTGTTCTGGGCTAACCGCCAGAACTCAGGCAGCGCTTCACGACGGCAACGTGTCATCCACCCGGGCAGGGCAACGTTAGCGCTAACGTTGCCCTGCCCATTCCCGTTCCGCACGAAACCGGGCGGCAGGTGCTTACAATGAGGCGTGTTGCCGCGTCCGCGCGGCTCCCTTTTGCCCCGATGCCCACCCGCCTGAAAGACATTGCGAACGCACTCGACGTTTCCCTGGTGACCGTGAGCAAGGTGCTGCGCGGCAAGACCGACGTGAGCGCCGAAACCCGCGACCGCATCCTGCGCAAAATGGAAGAGCTGAACTACAAGCCCAACATGATCGCGCGCGGCCTGGCCAGCGGACGCAGTCTGACCGTGGGCTTGATCGTTCCGGACATCGCCGACCCGTTCTTTGCGGAGCTGGCGCGCAGCCTGGGCGCGCATCTGCGCCGCAGCCAATACCAGCTGCTGCTCGCCTCAGCGGATGAGAGCGCCGCCGTAGAGCAGCACGAAATCGAAAACCTGCTGCAGCGCGGCGTGGATGCGCTGCTGATCGCGTCGTGCCAGACCAACGCAACCGGTCTGGACGCCGCACTGCGGCACCACACGCCCTGCGTCTTGCTGGACCGCATGCTGCCGGGCACACAAGCTAACTTCGTTGGCACCGACGACGTTCTGGCCGGCCGGCTTGCCACCGAGCACCTCTTTTCACTCCGCCGCCGGCGCATCGCGCACATCGGCAGCGAAGGTACCAGCACCGCGACAGACCGCCTGCGCGGCTACCGTGAAGCGCTTGCAGCCGGGCGCATCCCCCCTGACCCAGCCCTCACCATCACCTGCGACCTGCACGGCGGCCGACCGGACCTGCTGGGCCACGACGCCATGCGGCAGCTGCTCGAACGGCCGGAACACCCCGACGCGGTCTTCTGCTACAGCGACCTGCTGGCCGTCGGCGCGATCCGCGCGGCGCGCGAGATGGGCCGCCGCGTGCCGGAAGATATTGCGGTCATCGGCTGCGGCAACCTGCCCCTTTCCGCTTACCTGGAAGTGCCGCTCAGCTCCATCGACCAGGGCACGGCCGAACTGGGCGAGCATGCGTCGCAACTTGCGCTGGAACTGATCGGCAGCAAAGTGCCTCCCGCGCCGAAATCGCTGCTGGTTCCACCCCGGGTCGTGGTACGCGCCAGCACCGGTGCTTCGGCGGTCTAGCTCGCGTGGTACAGGTGCATGCGTGCGATATACAGCAGCACTTCCGGCGTAAGCCGGTCTGCCTGTGTTACCCCGAACCGTAGCCGCACCCGGATCTCGGTCGCGCTGGTATCGTCGTCCAGCGTGGTCAAAAAGTGAACGCGGGTGCGCTGCTCGGGCGTTAGCGCTAACGCACGGAGATCGCTTAGGTCGTAATCAGGCCGGGACACTACAATCCACTCGGCCACTGCCAAGAGCCGCTCCGGTTCATGCCAGCGCGGCAGCGCCAGAAAGCTGTCCGCCCCCACCAGCGAGAACAGCTCCGCCGCCGGTTCCTGTGCCCGTATCTGCTCCAGCGTGTCGATGGTGTAGTTCGGCGAGCCGTCCGCGTGCGGCAGGTCAATGTCCGATGCCTCAAAGCGCGGGTCGGCGCTGCACAAGAGGCGGATCATCGCAAGCCGGTCAGCGAACTCGGCGTGCGGCGCGTCTTCTTTCAGCGGCTGGCGGCCGGTGGGCGCAAACAGCACACGGTCCAGCGCAAACGTATCGGCTGCCAGTCGCGCCAGGGCCAGGTGGCCGCGGTGCGGTGGGTCAAAGGTGCCGCCGAAGTAGCCGATGCGCATTGTGTGAGGGTATGCGGGCACGTGCGCATTGGTAAAGCCTGCCCCGTATCCTGCCGATGGAACCAGCAGCAGCGGGCAGCGTATCTTGTCTGCGGAGAGATCATGCAGACACGCATTCACGGAACCACCATGCCGGCGCTGGAGATCCTGCTGCAACCGGGCGAATCGGTCATCGCCGAATCCGGCGAGCTGAGCTGGATGACCCAGAGCATCGCCCTGAATACGCACACCCAGTACGCCGGCGGCGGAGGCTTTCTGGGTGCCATCAAGCGCATGGCCGGGGGCGGAACCCTGTTTATGACCGAGTACCGCGCCATGAGCTACCCCGGCGAGGTAGCCTTCGCGACCAAGGTGCCCGGCCACATCGTTCCCATGGAACTGCACGGGGGCTCTGATTCCTACATGATTCACCGCCACGGCTTCCTGTGCGCCACGCCGGGCATCCAGATCGGCGTTGGCTTTCAGCAGTCGCTGGGCGCCGGCATCTTCGGCGGCTCCGGTTTCCTGCTGCAGAAGATCCTCGGCCAGGGTACGGCGTGGCTGGAGCTGTCGGGCGAAGTGGTCGTCCGCGACCTGCAGCCTGGTGAAACCCTGCGTGTGCATCCCGGGCACGTGGGTGCCTTTCAGGCAAGCGTCAGCTTCCAGATCACGCGCGTGCCCGGCATCCGCAATCTAATCTTTGGCGGCGATGGTCTGTTTTTGGCCGCGCTGACCGGGCCGGGACGCGTGTGGTTGCAAACCCTGCCGCTCAGCAATCTGGCGCATGCCCTGCAGGAGTACCTGCCTCGGGAAAGCGGCCGCCGCGAGGTGGAAGGCGGCGTAGTCGGCGGCGTAGTCGGCTCCATTCTGGACGGGATGCGGTGAAAGCTCTCGTGAAACAACTTACGCCTATCCACCACGGGACGAATGACACTTCCGTGGGAGACATGCTGTCGCTAATTGGCCATAGCAAAACGCAGCGCGTTCGCTAGGCTGGGTCAGTCATAAGCGGGGCGCATGAACGCTCCGCAGACAAAGTATTGGGAACACAAGCTCGGACTGGAAAGGAACTGCCTTGTCACTTTCGCTCTGCTACATCCAAGCTCCTGCCTACGCCCCCTCGATACCAAACATCCTTACAGAGTTTGGAGTCCGGTTACGCGAAATGCGGCACGAGCGCAAGCTCTCTGAAGTCGACCTGGCCTGGCGCATCGGCATCACGCGGGCACACCTGCAAGACATCGAGGAGGGCGCGGAAACCATCGATCTGGACATGCTCTCCATGATCTCCGGCGCGCTCAACATCTCGGTATCCACTGCCTTGGCAGGCTTATAAGCCTCATCTGACCGCTTCGGATTATGCGGAAAGCTGGACCAGCTCCGGTGAGTTCGCTTCGCTGCTCACCGTGCGCTTCAACTGGCCACAGGCGGCATAGATATCACGGCCCCGCGGGCGGCGAACATACGTAGCAACGCCGCCTGCAATCAGCGCCTTCTGGAACCGCTCTACATCCTGCGGCAACGGCTGCGTGTAGGCGATCCCCGGCCCCGGGTTCCACACGATCAGGTTCACCTTGCTGGGAATACCGCGCAAAAGCTCCAGGACCTCACGCGCGTGCTCCGGCCGGTCGTTCACGCCGCCCAGCAGCACATATTCAAAGGTGACCCAGTCGCGCTTGCCGAGCGGGATCGTCTGCACCGCCTCAAGCAGCTGGGCGATGTTCCACTTACGCGTGATGGGCATGACCTCTTCGCGCACGGTGTCGTTGGAGGCATTCAGCGAAAGCGCCAGCCGCGGCCGCAGCGGTTCCTGCGCGAACCGCCGGATCGCCGGCTCGATGCCGCTGGTGGACACGGTCATCCGCGACTCCGGCAGGCCCATGCCTTCCACCAGCAGGCGCACGGCAGCCATAAAGTTGTCGTAGTTCAGAAACGGCTCGCCCATGCCCATAAAGACCAGGTTGATGCGGTCCTTGCCGACCTGGATCCGGTGCCGGTTCAGCACCGCGGCAACCTGCCCGGCAATTTCACCCGCGGTCAGGTTGCGCTTAATGCCGAGTTTCGCCGTCAGGCAGAACTGACAATTGACCGCGCAACCCACCTGCGACGACACGCAGATCGTGGCGCGGCGGTAGCCCGCCTCCGCCAACGCCCCGCGGTTCCGCAGGTCCTGCGGAGCGCGTCGCCGCATCGCGTTCGCGCCGTGCGGAACCCGCATTGCGGCAAGCGCCGCGTTGCGGTCTGCCGGGCCATTTCCTTCTGAAAATTCATCGCGCTTGGCGGCCGTCGCGTTCCGATGGATGCGACCCTCCGCGGCGACCTCGGCCTCGTCGTCCTCATACGGTGCCTCGGCACCGTCGCCGTCCGGCATCCAGACGGTCTCTACCGTCTCGCCATCTTCCATGCGGACCAGGTAACGTTCCGTGCCGTCCACGCTGGTAGCCGTCTGCACGATCTCCGGAAGCCCGACCGTGCCGCCCTCCGCAATCAGCCGGTCACGCAGCCCGGCGGAAAGCGTTGTCATCTCCTCGACATTCGTGACGCGCTCGCGATACAACGCGTCCCAAATCTGCCGGGCGCGGTACGGCTTCTGCCCCAGCGCAACCATGCGCTCGGTCAGCTCTGGCAGCGTCAGTCCGAACAGGGCGATCACATCTTTAGGA
Organism: Terriglobus sp.; assembly: GCF_965201105.1. Classification (GTDB taxonomy): domain Bacteria; phylum Acidobacteriota; class Terriglobia; order Terriglobales; family Acidobacteriaceae; genus Terriglobus. Next base: position 3,905,854 of record NZ_OZ241741.1, on the reverse strand, counting down.
TACGTTGCTGCGAGCGCTATTTGGTGCCCCGGCGAACAAGCCGCGCCGGGTATTTGGAAACATCCGGGTCGGGTTCAGGGAGTCCGGCGCGAATGCGAAGACTGTCGTTCAGGTGATACATCGCGGCGAGCCGGATGACCATGCTTCGTGTGGCCCAGAACTCTCGCTGTTCGCGTTTGTCCTCCGGCGTGGCCTGATCTTCGGGCTCGGAACCGTCAGCAAACACGGCGTATTGCGCCGCACGCTTCGCGACCATGTCGAGTTCACTTGCGGAAAGCTCGTCTTGCATTCGCTCCAGACTAACCAACACACGACATCGCGCCACACCGAGGAACGGCCTAGAAGAAGCACAATCCCGGTGCTGACGTGGAAGTTCGAGTTGGCCTTGTCGCCGGCAACCTGGCCGCCGACCTCGGCAACGCGCCAGTCCAGGTGCGGCAGAAATGTCAGGTCCACGCCGCCGTTCACCTCGGCCGTCAGGTGCTTGGACCCAGCGACCCGGCCGATGTCGGTGCTGGCCACGCCGGCAAGCACCTCCGCATAGGGCTTGATGGGCAGGACAGGCGGCTTTGCCGCGGCACGAAAGCCCGCCAGAACCCGCGTCGCGCTGTTGTTGTCGCCGCCGCTCAGCCGGGAGCCGCGAATGTCCCCGCCCAGGTGCAGCGGGCCGAAGTGGTAAAAGTCGTCGTACAGCCCAAAGGTGCCGCCACCGTAGAACTTGCCGGGCGTGTCAAAGTGCGCACCCTCGAAGTTGGCGTAGAGCGCGATCTGCGCACGCGCGGCGGCACCCGGAAGCAGCAGGGCCGCGGCGGAAAAGGCCAGGCGAAGAAACTTCATCCTGCGTTGGACCGTGGTGGACGGCAGAAGTTGTGCCACGTGGGGCGAACCAAGCCTGATTCAGGCAACCGGGCGTGACTCGGCCTGTGATGGCGCGATCGCCCGGTTGCCGCGGGAAACTCCGCAAACCCCCTCGCCGGCGATTCAGGCAGCCTCGAAATCGATGAAGGCCCTGGCCGGGTCCGTGTGGGTCAGACGAACCCGCAACCGGTCGCCCACGTCATAGTGCGCGGCGCTGTGCGTCAGCATGCCTTCGACCGGCGGTGCAAGCACGCGAACGAATGTTCCTTTCGGTCCCGCTCCCGTGACGACCGCCGGGTAGACCTCTCCGATATTGTGCTGAAGCGCGACCGCCTGCGCGCGCTTGCTCATGGCACGCTCCACCTTGCGCGCCGCCTTGTCCTGCTGGTTGCAGTGCTCGGCAGCGGCGGCCAGCTCGTCGTCCGTATACGGCGCGGGCGCGTTTTGCAACGTGGCATGCACCAGACGCTGCGTGAGCAGGTCGGCAAAGCGGCGGTTGGGCGCGGTGGTGTGCGAATAGTCGTGCGCCGCCAGAGCGAAGTGCGCGGGCGGGAACGGATCGTTCGCTTTAACCAGAACGTATTCACCGGCACCCATCAGCTTGATCACGGCCAGCGCCAGGTCAGGGTAGTGGTCGGGATCCTTGGCCCGCTGCGCGGCCAGCGCCCGGTTCAGCGCCAGCGAGTCGGGCTCGGCAGGCAGGGCATAGCCCAGGGGGCGCAGCAGGTCGGCGATGCGCGCCCAGCGTTCCGGCGACCGCACAATGCGGCGGATGCTGGACCGGCCCGCGTTGTGCAGAAACGTGGCGGCGGTCTCGTTGGCGGCGATCATCAGGTCTTCGATCAAGTCCATCGCCGGGTTGTGCAGCGTGGTTTCAAGCGAAAGGATTTCGCCGTCGGCGACCACCGGCGTGGCCTCGGCGCGGCGGAAGTCCAGCGCGCCCGCAGCCTGCCGGTACGCACGGATGCGTCCCGCGGCCTCGGCCTGCAGGCAAAGCTGCCCAGTCAGCTCCGGCGTCAGGTTCAGCGCCGCGGAGGTCTGCCCTGCCTTCGCTCCGGGCGCGCACAGGCCGCTGTCCAGCAGAGCTCCGATCTGCCGGTACGTGAGCTGCGCGGTATTCCGCACCGTTGCGGCAAAAATGCGGCCGTCGCGCAGCGTGCCATCGGCGGCAACGGTGTACTCGGCGACCAGCGCGTTCCGGTCCTCGCCGGGGTTCAATGACGTCAGCCCGGTCGAGAGCTCAAACGGCAACATCGGAAAATTCCGCGCTGCGGTGTAGACCGTCTGCGTCTGCCGCGCGGCGAACTGGTCCAGCGGCGACCCCTGCGCCACCGTGGCGGCGACGTCGGCAATGCCGATCCGCATGCGAATCGAGCCGTCCTCCAGCCGCTCGGCCCACTCAATCTGATCCAGGTCGCGCGACGTGTCGTTGTCGATGGAGGACCAGGGCAGAGCGCGCAAATCGATCGCGCCGGGCACGGTCGGCTGCGGCCCGGCGAGAATCTGCTGCAACTGCTCGGCAGAGCCCGGCACGGGGGTCAGGTCGAAGCCTTCGCGGGCCATTTCGGCGTTGGCAGCGGCGGCAAAGTCGAAGGGAGGCGGCGGGGCGGAGGCAGTGTGTGGCGCGGTGGACATGCGGAGATGAGCCTAGCACCGCGGCCTGCCTACAATCGCAATATGCGAATTCTGGTCGTCGGCGCGGGCGCGGTGGGCGGGTATTACGGTGGGCGTTTATTGCAGGTGGGCCGGGATGTGACGTTCCTGCTGCGCGACGGCCGCGCCGCGCAGATTCGCGAGCGCGGCCTGAACCTCGTGAGTCCGCGAGGCGACGTGTCGCTGCAACCGCCCATCGTCTCGGCGGAGCAGTTGCGCGGGAGCGGCGAGCGATACGACCTGATCCTGGTCAGCACGAAGAGCTACGCTCTGGACGCGGCGATTGAGGACTTCGCACCGGCGGTCGGACCGGGCTCGCTGGTCATGCCGCTGCTCAACGGCATGCGGCACCTCGACCATCTGGATGCGCGCTTCGGCCGCGAGCACGTTCTGGGCGGCACCGTCCGCATCATGGCGGAGGTGCTGCCGAACGGTGATGTGTGGCAGCACAACCCACTGGACGAACTGACGTTCGGCTTCCGGCCGCACTCCGCCGCGACCACCGCGCGTTCCGCGCAAATCCGCGAGGCGCTTACCGTATTCGGCTTCTCCACAATCGAGTCGCCGGATGTGATCGGAGCGATGTGGCAGAAGTGGTGGTTTCTGGCCGCGATCGGCACCACATGTTTGCTGGCCGGCGGCTCCCTGGGCGAAGCGCGCCGCTCCCCCGGCGGTGACCTCTTTACCCGCGCCGTGCTCGACGAGTGCATGGCCGTGGCCGCGGCCAACGGCTTTCCACCCCTCCCATCGCTCGTTGAAGAGATGCGCGAACGCTTCGGCGACCCGGAGTCGACCATGACCTCAAGCCTGTACCGCGACATGAATGCAGGCGCCGCCGTGGAGTCGGACCAGATCTTGGGCGACTTCATCCGCCGCGCAAACGGCACGGACGTTCCGCTGCTGCGCGCTGCATACGTGCGGCTGAAGGTGTACGAAGCGCAACGCGACGCGGCGCGATCTTAGGTTTTGTCTGACGAACCCATTCAGCGCGGCTGAAAACTTGTCATTTCGACCGGAGCACGCGCGCTCTTTGCGCGTGCGCAGAGGAGAAACCTGCATTTCTGTTTGCACCCGCACGGCGTCGTGTCCGTACAAAATTCATCAGGTTCTCTCGGCTAAAGCGCCGCGGCCGCGGCGACAGCGCTCGCCCACGCCCATTGAAAGTTGTGGCCGCCCAGGTGGCCCGTCACGTCCACCACCTCGCCGATGAACGCCAGCCCCGGCACGCCGCGCGCCTGCATCGTTGTGCTGTCGAGATCGCTGGTGCTGACGCCGCCACGCGTGACCTCGGCCTTGCTGAAACCTTCGTCGCCGGCGATGGGCAGCGTCCACGCGTGCAGCGTCGCTTCCATCTGCTCCAGCGAGCGATTCTTCCAGTCCGGCGGCGCATTGGCGCGCAGCCAACGATCGCTCAGCCGCTGCGACACATGCGCCCGCAGCAGGGCGGAGGTGCTCGCCTCATCCCGCCGCGCCCCGGGTGCAAGCAACGGCGTGAACACCTGCTGGCCGGGCGCAAGGTCCAGGCGTACGCTGTCGCCCGGCTCGCGGTACGACGAGGCCTGCAGCACCGCTGGTCCGGAGAGGCCGCGATGCGTAAACAGCAGCTTCTCGCGAAAGATCGGCGCGCTCGCGCGGCGTTTCGTTGCCGGAATCACGGTCGCGGTGACCTCCGCCGAAACGCCCGCGATGGCCGCCCAGTGCTCCAGCGCATCACCGGCCAGCGTAAGTGGCACCAGCGCGGCACGCGGCTCCACCATGCGCAGGCCGAACGCGCGGGCAATGTCATAGCCGATGCCGGTAGCGCCCATCTTCGGGATCGACAGCCCGCCCGTCGCCACCACCACCGTACGCGCCAGCCGCACCCCGGCGGAGGTGTGCACAGCGAAACCGTCCGCATTACGCGAAACGCGCTCGACCGCCGTGCGCCCCTGCACCACAACCCGCGCCTCACGGCACTCCGCCTCCAGCATCGTCACAATCGCCTGCGCGGAGCCGTCGCAGAACAGCTGACCAAGCGTCTTGTGGTGGTACGGAATGCGATGCTTCTCCACCAGCGCGACAAAGTCTTGCGGCGTGTAGCGCGACAGCGCCGATTTCGCGAAGTGCGGATTCTCCGAAAGAAAATTCGCAGGCTTCGAATCGAGGTTCGTGAAATTGCACCGGCCGCCGCCGGAGATCAGGATCTTGCGCCCGGCGCGTTCCCCATGCTCCAGCAACAGCACGCTGCGGCCGCGCTTGCCGGCCTCCGCGGCGCACATCAGCCCGGCCGCGCCCGCGCCCAGGATGACCGTGTCCCATCGCTGCTGTGGATTCTGCATTGCCACTCCTTCGTATTCTAAGAAAGCAATGGCGGAAGCGACGACAACCAGGCCCGGTTACACGAACCCGCAGCGGCAAAGGGTGCTGCGGCGCGTGGCCTGGATAAACGGGGGCATGGACGGGCAGTACGTCTACGTGCTGCGCTGTGTGCGCGCGGGCTGCGGCTTTGAGTACGGGGAGGAGGGCATCCGCGTGCACCAGCGGCGGTGTCCCCGATGCGACGACGGTGCGCCGGGCCTGCCCGTACCCGACGAAGCGCCGACGTTGTTCGGTTAGCACGGCGGTGCCTGCGTCTAAGCTGTGGGAGTGACGATGCGAACGGGTTTGGTTGCGGCTTTGACCGGCGTGCTTTCAATGGGTGTGCTCACCGGCTGCATGGCGGTGCCGGCGCGAGCGGCGGTGCCCACGTACGGCTACCAAGTGATCCAGCGGTTCCCGCACTCCACACAAAGCTATACCGAAGGCTTCTTCTTTCTGGACGGCCTCTTCTACGAGGGCACGGGCCTGGAAGGCAAATCCGCGCTGATGGCCATTGCGCCGTCCACGGGACAGCCGATTCAGAAGCACGACCTCGCGCCGCAGTACTTCGGCGAAGGCATCGTCGACTGGGGCGCGAACCTGTACGAGTGGACGTGGCAATCGCACGTCTGCTTCGTCTACGACCGCTTCTCCTTCCGGCCGATCAAGCAGTTCAGCTACACGGGCGAGGGCTGGGGCATGACCCACGACAAGGCCAGCATCATCACCAGCGACGGCACCAGCACGTTGCGCTTCCGCAACCCGGCCACGTTCGCGGAAACACGCCACATCGTGGTGCACGACGGCCCCAAAAAGATTGAGGAGCTCAACGAACTGGAGTTCGTCAAAGGCGAGATCTACGCCAACGTGTGGCACGACGACCGCATCGCGCGCATCTCGCCCAAAGATGGCGCGGTGCTGGGATGGATCGACCTGCACGGCATTCTGCCGGACTCGCAGCGGGTCAACGCGGAGTCGGTGCTGAACGGCATCGCCTACGACGCGC